>JAHEME010000442.1 GCA_024643825.1 Chloroflexota bacterium
CGTTCGATCTCCTCCTGCGTGATGCCATCACGTGCATAGGCGATGTTGTGCGCTACCGTCGCGTTGAATAGCTGCGCCTCCTGCGAGACAATGCCGAACAACGCCCGATAATCGTGCATCACGTATTCGCTGACCGGGATGCCATCCAGGGTAATGTCGCCCTCCAGCGGCAGGAAGAATTGCAGGATCACATCGACCAACGTGGACTTCCCCGCCCCACTCCGCCCCACCAGCGCAACCAGACTCCCCTTCTTGATTTCGAGGTCGATGTTTTGCAGCACGGGCATATCGTCATACGAGAACGATACGTTCTTCAACGCCAGCCCCTCGCGGAACTCATCCCGGCTGATCGTCCGCGTCCCACTGTGTTCCTGCTTCTGGCTGAGGAGAAACCCGATCCCTTCCAGGACAGCACGAATCTGGGTGATTTGGAGCGCCTGTGCCGCCAGCGATGCCAGCGGCGCGATCAGACTCTGCGAAAAGTACATGAAAAGCAGAAAGGCGGGGACAGTCAGCGCCCCCTGAAGAAGCTGATAAGCGCCGAAGAGCATCACTACCACGATCACCGTCCGGTTGATCGACAGACGCAGCGGCCACTCTAACTGCCTCAAAAACTGGGTGCGGAGCGAAGTCTGGTTCGAATAGGTCACTTGCTCTCGCAGGGTGTCCTGTTCATACTGCTCTCCGCCCAATGCCTTGATCTCGCGCAGGGCGGAAAGTCTTTCCTGGCGGGCTGCGTTGGTGCGTGCATCCACTTCGTAGCTGGCGACGGTACGCTCCCACACGCTGCTGCGGAGAATGCGAGTCAGGATCAACTGCACTCCGCCTGCCAGCGCCGCCACAATGGTCAGACGCAGGTCGGTGCGAACCAGCAGGATCAGATAGAACCCCACCAGCAGCAGGTTACTGAACCCATTGATGATCAGGTCGCTGATCATCGACATCGAGGAATTCACATTGCTGACCATGCGCGAGTGCAGCCATCCGACTGACTGCTTCTGCAAAAAACCCAGGGGCAGGCGCACAGCATGACCAAACAGCGAGTATTCTAGCTCCCTCGCGATACCCAACTGCACTTTGGTAGACCAGTATCCGGCTGCAAACGTGCCTGCCTGCCCGATGATGATCAGCACAAGGTAGGTAGCAGCAGATACCAGCAAGAGCCGCCAGGGATCAGTGAACCCGGTAGCATGCTGGATCAGCGAGAGGACGTTCAGGCCGAGTGAATTCAAGTTCAGGGAAAACTGAGGAGGCGCGGCAGCAGCCTCGGCAGTATTCCCCAGCACAATCTCCAGCAGCGGCGTTAGCGCCACCTGCGTCGCCCCGTTGAGAAGGCTCAATACCATCGACGCCACCGCCAGCGCCAGCAGAACGCCCGCATGCGGGCGAAACAGCGTCAGGATCGCCGCCAGGTGATCAGGATTTGACGCTTCGTTATCGTTAGACTGGTTACTTCCGGATCCCGTAGGGTTAGCTACCAATGCGGAACAATGTCCTTCCATACTACAGGCAGATGAATAACACAACGCCTATAGAATAACGTCAAAAGCATGGTCTGCCGAGTACCCATCTCCCTGTATATCCATACGAATGCAAAAAGAATGCCCCTCCAGGGATCAGATGATCCGCATGGAGGAGCTGCAACAAAATCAAACCGTTCGATTTCGGCCATTCCAGAAAAATGAGCCTCCGATTTTCCATCCCCTCTTCATTCTGGAATGGCGAAAGGCTTTTCCTTCACAAGTCGAAACCGGAGAACTTCATTTCTGAAAAAGCCTTAGTTGCTGCTTAGCAGCCGTTCAAGCTCTCGAATGAAAGTGGTGTCTTCGATAGGCTTGGGGAAGTAGCCAGAGAACCCGGCATCCAGCGCCTCTTTCTTCACCTTTGACGAGTGGTAGGCCGTCACCATAACGCAGGGCAAGCTGGCTGTCTGATCCGAGCTTCGGATCACCGAAATAAGCTCCATGCCGTTCATTCCCGGCAGCGCCAGGTCGATGATTGCGGCGGTATACGCTTTCTTCCCCAGGAGATCAATGGCTTCTTCTGCAGTCCCTGCCACATCAGACTGCACCCCCATGTATTCAAGGAGCTTGCCGACTACCTGCTGCCCATCGAATTCGTCTTCTACTACCAGAATATTCCAGTTTCGCATGATTTATTTCCTTATGTATTAGCTATTTTTCCTGCACGGGTGCAGACATGCCGCGCAACGATTTCTACTCAGTGACCTTCTCTATCGGGAGCTTATTGACAATTCCCACCAACTGCGGGATGAAAACCGGGACATCGATAGGCTTGGCGATGTAATCGGCAAACCCGGCTTGCAATACGCGCTCGCGATCCCCGCTCATCGCATGGGCGGTCAGCGCAATGATCGGAATATGCTGGATGGCGGGGTCGTTTCGGGCTTCGTAGATCATCTGCCACCCGCTCATCACGGGCATCGAAAGATCGGCCATGATCACGTCCGGCATCAGAGTGCGAGCGATTTCCAACCCCTGTGCCCCGTCCTCTGCTGACTCCACTTCCGCACCCATCAAACTGAGCAGCTTCACCACCACGCCTACATTATCCGGCTCATCGTCTACGACCAGAAATGTGAGGCCCGCCAGGGCGGTCATGTTATTCATAAGCCACCTCGACGGCTGGTGTTACAGACTGTGGCTCAAGCGTAAGCTCTCCTTGAATAGGCAGAGTAACGATGAAGGAACTTCCCATTCCGACCTCACTTTCGACTCGAACCTGCCCTCCAAGAAGCTGACAGATTTGCTGCACAATGCTCAGGCCCAACCCGGAACCACCGTGCGAGCGTGTGCTCGTGCTATCGACCTGGCGGAACCGTTCAAAGATCACGTTCTGCATGTGGGAGGGAATCCCCATCCCGGTATCGGTCACCGTCATCATCAGGAAGTTGGCTTCCTGCTTCACCGTCAGCGAAACGTGACCGTCATCCGTGAACTTGAACGCATTGCCCAGCAGATTCACGACGATCTTGTGCAGCGCATCTTCGTCGGTGTTGATAATAGCCGGAACTGTGTCGCCGATGGTTACCTCAAAGCCCAGGTTCTTTTCCGCCGCCAGCACGGTCATCTGATCCTGGATGCGCTGGATGAAGTCCCGAACAGGCACATCGGTAGGAATGATCTCCATGCGTCCGGCTTCAATCCGGCTGATATCCAGCACATCATTGATCAGTTCCAGCAGGCGGCGTGCGTTAGCCTGCGTCCGCTGCACCATCGAGAGATTTTCTCCCTCCAGCACGCCCATCAATTCCAGGATACCCTGGTATCCGAGGATGGCGTTCAGCGGCGTGCGCAGTTCATGGCTCATCACCGAGAGAAATTCATCTTTCGCGCGGCTGGCCTCGCGGATTTCGACATTGGCCCGTTCAAGGGCTGCCGTACGTTCCTGCACGCGCTTCTCCAGAGTCGCATTGGACTCGCGCAGGTCATCCTCACGCTGCTGGATCGAGTCAGCCATCTGGTTGAACGTCGTCCCCAGCGCAGCAACCTCATTGAGTGTGTTCGTATCCGCGCGATGGGAATACTCACCGCCTGAGTATGCGCGAGCAACCAGGGACAGCCCCTGCATGGAGCGGGCAACCCGGAACATCACGGATACAATCAGAACAACCGTAGCGGCAGTCACAACGGCAACCATGGCAAACCCCCGGAGCGT
>JAHEME010000443.1 GCA_024643825.1 Chloroflexota bacterium
CTTCGAGCCGATAGTATTTAGTATGGAGTTTACACTCATGACCTGCCATTTTCATCTTGACTGACTACTAGTTTCTTATTCATCTCACAATCTCCTCGAGCATCCTCACAACACTAACCTTCCCCGAGGAAGCCAAAACCACCCAAGCCAGGAATGGCCTAAAAACTTCCGCACCACACGAGTAGATCCCCTTTTGAAAGTTGAGCTCTGGCCAACTCAACTTCTCTATTACTTTTCCATGATATTTCCTCCAAAGAGATGAGTATGCTGCATATGATCTATTATAGGGGCTTCTCAAGCATATAGTGAAGAGCAGAAAAGGTTGTGATCGTAGGTAGTTTCTCTATGATGATATTCCAGGTTATATTGTGGTTGGTTGGGATGAATGAAAATAGGAGCTTTACTCATTAGATGTGGTTTGCTATACTGTGTTCAAGACCACCCAAGCCAAGAATGGCCTGAAAACCTCGTCACCACACGAGTAGGCGGTCTTCTGCAACCTGAGCCCTGGCCGGCTCAGGTTGTCACTTCTTTGATGATGGGAGAGGTGGATCTTGTTCTGCATGGGGCTTGGATTACCATTTTCCCTTTTTTCGGGTCTGCATGGGCTAGAGGCCCTTTGGTTTTGTATCCTCACGGGCAAACTTATAGTAATTTTCTCTCCACCACTCGGCTAAAGCATCCCGGCCCCTAAGCCTCAATTGTTGGCCCGCTTTCTCGAGTTTATCCATAATGGCATGTGCTTTGAGTCCTACCACGTTTTCACCAGTCAATCCTAGTTTCTCTTGGATTCTTGGGTAGGACCATTGCGGGTGCTTGGCAATCACATAAAGCAGCTCCCACTCACCGGTTTCTAGGGGATCTGGGGGTACATTCAGAATATCTTTTAGCAGAGGCGCTGAATAGGGCGAAAACATGAAATATCCTTTGAAAATCATCCACAGGGCAAGAGGAAACTGCGACATATCAACTGTGCCGGTAGGGACAGCCAAATATGAGACCTGCTTTCGTACAAATCTAGCAACCACAGAAGGATGGAGTTTAGCCTGATTAGAATACGCTGCAATTTTGAAGGATGTACCCAGCCCCACGTCGTCCAGAATTCTAAGGATGAGCCGTGTCCCGACATCCGGATCATCTGGCAGAGGGGGTAATCCAAGATCCACCACCACAACACCTAGCCTCTCTTTGCGCAATATTTCGAATACTGCAAGTGTAGCCGTTTTTTCATCTTCAAAAGTGCCACCTTCGATTTCCTCCACAAAGATAGTTGGTGCAATTACTTTGAATCGTACGTTTCTAATTGGGCGCTGCTCCAACTGATGTATCAGGTTGTCCCGAAGAGCCGGCCTATTCTCAATTAGTAAAATGTTCACAACTTCCTCGTCGTTATCATTCATGTGCATCCTGACCCTCCTGAGTTGGTAACAATGGGAAGGATATCTCTAGCCATTTCTCGCCGTTATGAGAATCCAGATCCCATATCCAGGTCGCGCCCATTTCATCTTTGGCTAGCCTAAGCATCGCGAATATTCCCGTTCTTTTCGTACTCGTCTCCGCATTCTCATACCTTCGTTGATCAAATGGATTGCCATCATCACCTATTCTTAGTCGATATACGTCTGTAGACCTGTCAAAGCGTATATCCACGTTTCTTGCTTCTGCATGGCGTAGTGCGTTGTAACAAGCTTCTTCAATAAATCGATACATAATCTCTTGAAATTCGATTGGCTGGTGTGATATTAGTGGATCCGGCTGTTTGTCAGTTATGAGATTAAGTTGGAGCCCTTGCATGGTAAGAGCTAAATCGTCCATCGCAGCATCAAATGGCCTCTCCTTGAGAGGAGAGAAATCCGTTGAAAGCAAGCGAGTGCCCCACAACAGACGTGATATCTCCGCTTGGATGCTGTCAAGATCTCTTCTCTGGGTCTCATTTAGGCTGTCGCGTAGTCTGTCAAAGCGCACTTCCATTCCGCCCTTTGACAGCACAGAGTCATCTAATAATTGATGTTGCCTGATCATTTTCTGACCAAATCCCGATGTCAAATAGAAGATGTGATGTAGGTGGATGAATTTGGGAGTGATAGCATGAACAAAAGCCATTACTTCCAACTTGTCTATCGGGCTGAAGTGACGTGGACCGCGCCAGTTCAAAAGGAGACAACCGACTTTGTTAGCCTGTGTACCGATGGGAATGAAGCACATAGACCGAATTCTTTCCCGAATCACAAACGGGGCAATGTCACTGCTACGCTCAGTGCGCCGTACCAATCGGGGATCCTGTGTAACATCTTCTTGAAAATATGGTACCCACTCACGTGCCATTAGGAGGATGGCTCCCTTAGCAGTGCCACGACGCTCTCTCTGCTTCATAAGGATTTCCTCTGTTTGACCATCCCACGAATTGCCCGAATATCGGAGTGGATACATGGGATAGCCTGTGCCAGAGGCTGAGGAGAAGTATGTTACCAAGTCGACACCGAGCAGATCGTGGGCACACCCCCCGATCAAATCAACTAAACTATCAAGACTCACGACACGTTCTGCAGATTTCATCAATTGAACACTCTCATCAAAAAGTGTCTTAATACGACTATATTGTTGACTGATGTCGAAAGCTTGGCCAATTGCCTCTAGAGCAATCAAATCTTCAGGGAGGAATGCAGTCTCTACTCCGCTATGGACTCCCAGCACGCCATGCTGCATTCCGTCATAGCCCAAAGGCACAAGCATTTCGCTGATTGGAACTTTGCTTCTGGAGCTATAATCTGGATTGAGCAATTTCCGCCCACTCTTGTCTTGATGAGTTAGATCAGCCAATACAGCATTCCCTGTTTCGTGTACGTAGGAGCTTGTGCCTCCATAAACAACGATCTCACTATTAGGCCGCCTAACTACAAACCCATGTTCCTCATCTTGAGGCCGCAACGGAATCTCTACAAGGCTATCCTTCTCAAGATCGGTGAGACCACAGCTTTCCTTGATCTCGAGAACATCCCCTGCTAAGGACGGTCGTAAAACAAAGAGGATGTTGGTTTGAAGCCAATCGCCGACTTGTTCCGCCAGACTCTCAAGTGTAATCTCGGCGTTTGCCCCTTGAGCTGTAAGCCTTACTAATACATCTCGAACTGTCTTTTCCCTGGCGACGTGATATCTCAAATTCCTCCCCAAATACAGAACAATACTTGCATTGATCAACAACCAAGCGCGAGGCGTAAAGATTGCTAGAACAGCCGCGGAATCATACCGTTGCCGTGCCAGAAAGTCTGGGATCGCCGTGAGGATACAAATGATGAGAAACGCTCCAAGAGATGCCCTTATATCTACTCGCCTGAATGTATCAGACCATCGTAGAATTGGTATCAACAACACAGGCCACATCAATGAGAAAAGATTGGAAGTAGTCTCGGGTATTGCAATTCGTGTTAATATGTAGACTATTACCATCATGAATGGAATTAGAATGTCTGAGCCTGTCTCAAAGGCCCAATCCTTCAGTCCACCGAGAAGTGTGAAAGGAAATCCCGGGATCCGAAAATAGACCAATACCAATGCAATGACTCCAACAGTTCCCTCTAACACCCAGAGTCGCTCTCGCGTAGTGATTTCCTTAATGAGAATCAGGTTTGCGAATATGAGTACAACGGATGCAATTGCGAGAAGGCGAT
>JAHEME010000444.1 GCA_024643825.1 Chloroflexota bacterium
ATCCTCGCGCATGGCGGTGGGGCCATCCTCAGTCTGCGTGGGCGATTGCGCCACGCCCACAGTTTCCAGCCCAAAGCGCGGCGGCGGCTGAAGGAATCCCCCATAGACTCACTTCGCCGCTTCTATTTCGACACCGTCACGCATGATGTCGATCTGCTCAGGCAGCTCGTTGATTTTGCAGGCAGCGATCATGTGGTGCTGGGGTCAGATTATCCCTACGATATGGGATACGACCGTCCCGCAGACTTCGTGCGGTCTGCCAACTTCTCACCAGAAGTAGAAGCCGCCATACTGGGCGGCAATGCCTCCCGCCTGTTGGGTCTGGACTGATCGGTCAGTCGCTCCGGGGAATTGTTAGCCGGATTGCAAATGTTCTTCCAGGAATGAGGTCAACTCGCCAAAGATCTTGCGACGGTTCACACGTCGGGCGATCTCAATACCCTCATCGTCCACCGGCAGGTATTCAAATGGGATCGCCCTCCCCTTTAGCCTGTCCGCGATTTGTTCCGATTCGCTCAGGGGGACATATGGATTGTTCACGCCATGCACGATCATCAGCGGAGCCGTGATTTTGTCTGCCTGATGGATCGGCGAAATGCTTTCTAGAAACGCTCGGTTGCTGGCAAGCCTGCCGTACTCCGCCTCATCGTAAGTCTGGCGATATGTGCTGGTGTTTTCCAGAAAGCTGACAAGGTTTGACATACCCGCCATGACTGCGCCCGCGGCCCACAGTTCCGGGTAGCGACTGAGGGCGGCCAGGGCCATGAACCCGCCATAGCCCTCTCCATAGAGTGCCACGCGATCAGGATCGATCCCTGGCTGCTCTCTCAACCAATGCGCCGCTTCGGACACGTCATCTACTGCATCCAGCCGCTTTTCGATGTCAGGTAAGTGGTGGCTCTTGCCATATCCGCTGGAACCACGCACGTTCGGTGCAAGCACCGCGATCCCATGTGCAACAAAATACTGGATCAGGCTGTTAAATGCTGGTCGGTGCTGCGTCTCTGGCCCGCCGCACACATACACAACAGCCGGGATCGGGTCATCGCTTTCTTCTCCCGGATGGTATAGCCATGCTGGGATGTCAAGCCCACCAGCGCCTGAATAGTGAACGGGTTTCGGCAGTTGGAAAGCCGCTTTCTCGATGTTTCCGTGCGATGATCGTGTGATCATGTGAACCTGATCGCTGCCCAGATTCCAGATGTGGATGTTGGCGGTGCGAATCGGGCTGCTGTAGGAGAAGGCAATGTGTCTGGAAGCAGATGAGAAGGTCAGCCGTGAATCCAATTCGGCGACCACGCCGGGCGTATCCTCTGCCAGCGGCGCGGTACTGACCTCCCCGCTTGAAAGCTCCATAACCTGAAGTTCGGATACTCCGCCCGCATTGATCGTGTAGGCCAGCAGAGTCCCATTGGGCGAGAGCGTCATGTGTTCGATGTCCCATTCAGCCTCAGCCACCGTCTCAAGATCGAGCGTCTCAAGATCGAGTCGGGCTATATACAGGAAATCGGAGTCCATGTCGGTGTTCAGATAGACCGATTGTCCATCCTTCGAAAACTGCACCCCGGCGAACCGGATACGCTCGCCCGACGGAGTGAGTTGAGACAGGCTGTCATTATCGATGTCGATTTCGAACAACTCGTGTTCAAAACGACTGATGGCCCGGACGACTATGGCCCGCCCCCCATCCGGTGAAAACGCCATCGGCCCCAGGAAACCGGAGTCATTGTTTTGCCACACCATGCGGGTTGCCTCACCGATAGGCTGGACGTAAAGATCAAATAGGGCTGCATCTCGTCGGTTGGCAGCGAACAGGATTTGCTTTCCATCAGCGGACCAGTCTCCCCATAGGTGCCGGGCGTTCTCAGAGCCTGCTGTCAGATTGACAATACCCGATGCGGCGGGATCGATCAGATCGAACTGGATATTCTCGTTGCCCCCCATGTCCCTGGCGTAGATCAGCCGCGTATCGCCTGAGGCGGGAGAGAACCAGCAGTCTATCACGCGCTCATTGCCGCGTGTGATCTGGTTGCGCCACGTGGGCTGGCTCATATCACCGGACAACGGCATCTCGTAGATTTGTGGAATCCCGGCAGTGTCGGAGACAAATACCAGGATACTTCCATCATACGACAATCGCGGATGGTAGGCTCTTGTGATACTCATGTACTTCGTTATTGGATCGGCCATATACACTCGCTAAACGAACGGACAATACAATCTACTATTCCACACCTGCCTTGCTGGTATCTTCCTTCAGTCAGGACACTTGCAGGCAGGTGAAAACGATTCGAGCCCCTTCACACCGGGACAGCTATGATCTCATCCAGCGGATAAGGTGTCACATCCACAGGGCCATCTTCAGTGATCACGTAGGTTCGCGACAAAAAGATTCCGAAACTGCCGTCTGCCTTGACTGGCGTGATCTCGATTGAGAATGTCATCCCTGGCTGGATCACGTCGTCCGGCGACCCACCCTTGATCTCATCGATAGAGATGTAAGGCGACGATGTGATCAGGTCGATTCCGTGAGCCAGAATCGGGCGTGATTGCTCGCCTTTATCTCGGAACAGCGAGCCTGCTTTTTGTACGTCGCCGAGTGTCTTACCAGGGACGAACTGTGCCTCAATGGCTCTGTAGCCCGGAACTACCACTTCCTTATAGAAAGTGTTATAAGCCTCGGTTGGCTGGCCAATGCTGATCGGATGTCCGATCTTCGCCGTGTAGCCTTTGTACCCTCCGGTTATTTCCGTCAGAATGATATCGCCTTCCTTGAGGATTCGCTTCGACGGGTGAGGATTGGGAAAGATCATCCGGGGATCGTGCATTGAGGTCGAGCCGATGATCAGGAAGTGAACCTGGCCGCCGTTATTCATCATTGCATAGGTTGCCGCCGCTTCAAGTTGATACTCGTATGCGCCCGGTTTGGCCGCCTCTACTATGGCCTCAAGGCAGGTAATCATTAATTGCCCTGATTCAGTGATCGCCTCGATCTCCTCATCGCTCTTGATCGTCATCAGTTCGTGCAGCAAGTCAGGCAGGAACACCAACTCGGCGTTCGGCAGGTGCTCTACAATCTGCCGATAGCACATCAGCCCCATATATTCCGGGCCGCTCCGATCCAGCACGGTGACGCCGATCCGTCCTTCTTGTAGTCCCAGTTCGTCCAACCGCTCGGCGATGACCATTCCGAACTTGCCGCCGCGCGCCCCACGCACATCCTTGACCGAGACTGCCTGCCGTGTCGCCTCCATGTGGATCCCTGGATGAGAGTAGACCAGCATCGGTTCGCCCACGAGGGGCAGGACGACGTATTGCGAGATGGCGCGCTTGTCGTATAACCCGGATGCCCACTTAACCCCGGCCCCATGACTGCGATTATTCGCTCCCCCCGGCAAAATCAACGCATCAAGCTTCTTCTGCCGCATTCTCTCACGCATCAATTCGTAGCGGCGTTCATATTCGGCGTCTGAGAATTTGTCATACACAGTATCTGTGTAGTAGGGAGAATTATAGATTTCACTGAAGTTTGCTGACCTATCCAGCTCGTAGCGAACAACATTCCAGTCGTTAGGCATGGTATATATCCCTTGACAACGTAGGGGCGACTGCCGCAACGATCCGACATTCGTCTGCTGAAATACCAGGTAATTTGTTGTGAGCTT
>JAHEME010000445.1 GCA_024643825.1 Chloroflexota bacterium
TGGAGAGCAGGTAATCGAGGGTACTGCTCAGTGCGCCGATGTCGAGAGGGTCGATGAGTACCCCGGCATCGCCTACAACTTCGGGGAGGGACGAGGCTTTCGAGGCGACGACGGGGACTCCGCAGGCCATCGCTTCGAGGGCAGGCAGGCCGAAGCCCTCGTACAGCGCGGGGTAAGCGAAGATCGTGGCAGCACGGTACAACGCCGGGAGATCGTCGTCATCAATCCGACCTGTGAAGATCACGCGGTCGGCGAGCTTGAGACGCTGGACTTCGTGCATCACGGGTTCGTAGCCCCAGCCCTGCCCCCCGGCGATCACCATCACGGGCGGTTCGCGATGAAGGGGCGTCATCTGCGCGAAGGCCTGCACCAGCCGCAGGTGATTCTTACGCGGCTGCAAAGTTCCGACCGTGAGGATCAGCGGGGCATCCGGCAGACCGTACTTGCGGCGGATGGCGGCGGCTTCGGCATCATCGCAGCGAGCATGGAACCGCCCCGCCACTCCCTGTAGGATCACGCTGACCTTCTCCGGGGATGCACCGTACAAGTTGATCACGTCCTGCCGGGTCGCTTCGGAGATGGCAATGATGTGATCGGCGCGGGCGATGGAATCGGGGACGGTGCGGCGGAGCGCGTCGAGCATCCCGGCATGGTGTCTTCGGGATAGTGCTCGAAGGCGAGGTCGTAGATCGTGACGATGGTCTTGGTGCCGGGTTTCGTGGGCGGCAGCGCGAAATCGGTGGCATGGAACAGGTCGAGGTCGCCCATCCATCGCTCGATAGGAATGGGTAGCTTCAGTCGATGCCACAGGCGAGCGTGAGTTCGTTCGGAGAAGGACGAGCGAGCATAGCGAGCTTCACCGGGCGGCGGAGGGAGGTCAAGACCACGCGCCCCCGCGACAAACAGGGTCAGCGGAAGGCCGGGTTCGATGGCAACCATCGCACGAACGAGTTCGCGCACGCTGCGCCCGATGCCCGCACCCTGCTGAATCGCGGCGGTGTAGTCGATGCCGATGCGGGGAATCCCGATGCTCATAGATAATGTGGTCAGAGCCGCAAACACGCATCGGCGGCCAACCAGAACAGCCGCTCGCGCGTGGAAGTCTGCTTATCCCAGTGGCGGTGATCCCAGTCTGTGCCGCTGACATCATCCCCGCCGTAGAGAATCTGCCCAAAGGTCACGCCCCGAAACTCGGCGCAGGCGAAGAAACTGGCGGTTTCCATCTCGACGGTCAGGCAGCCTTCGGCGCGGCGGCGCGTGATCTTCTCGCGGGTTTCGCGGTAGATCGCGTCCGTCGTCCACGTCTTGCCCAGCACATAGTCGATCTGATTCGCCTGAAGCGCAGCTTCGATGGCAGCGATGCCATCTGCATTGGCGGCGACTTCTCGGCTCGGCGGCAGGTAGTGGTACGATGTACCCTCATCGCGCACCGCGGACTGTGGGATCAGCAGATGCCCGACGGCGATGGCGGGGTCAAGTACGCCCGCACCGCCGCAAGCAATGAACTTCGTGCAGCCGATGGCGATCACCTCTTCGAGCAGGGCCACCGACAACGGCGCCCCTACCCCCGGATGAAAGAAGGCGAACCGTTTGCCATCGGCGGAGAGATCGTAGACCGGGTGTGGGCCGATCTCCGAGCGCAGGTTCTTGATCAGCTTCGGTTGGTGAGTATCGATGATGTGCGCGATCACTTCCGGGAAGAAGCAGATTACGCAATGCTCTGGGACATCGTGCGAGCGCAGCGGGTCGCTGAATACTCCGGGTTCGATCACGGCAGTGGTGGCAGGGTCAAACTCTAAGATTGGATATTCGGAAGTCATCATGTCTCTTTACTGTACTATGGATCAAGGGGCTGGCGGCTGCTATTCGTGCTGTCGAGCCAGCGCAGCCCCCACGAGGCGGCTTGACGCATGGCGGGATCGGGATCGCCCAGCGCGACGATCAGCGGTGCGCGTGCAGGCTGTCCACACTGGCCCAGCGCCCAGGCTGCCGCCCAGCGGGTATCGCGATCCGGGTGAGTGAGCGCATCGAATAGGGAAGGGATCGCCTCGGCATCACCGATGCGCCCCAATGCTTCGCAGCCTGCTTTCCGAACGGTACGTTCGCGATCAGCCAGTATTTGCTCAAGAGATTCCACGATGGAAACTCGCAGCGATGCATGTTCGAGGCGCGCTGCGGTGCGTCCTAAGGCTTCGGCGGCGGCGCGGCGCACCACCGGGTTGCGATCCGTCAGGGCGACATTGAGAGCAGGGACTGCCGCCGCACTTGCAGATCGACCTAACGCCCACGCGCAGACTTCTCGCTGCCTGCCGCCGGGCTTCTTCAGACTCTTCACCAATCCCGGAACCGCACGCTGTGCGACTCGCCAGTCTCTTTCTGCGATGCGCCCCAGTGCCCAGGCCGCCATCCGACGGAGGCCCCCGTCCGGGGATTGCAGTGCGTCCAGCAGATCGTTCTGGGCATGAGCATCGGCAATTCGACCGAGCACACGGGCGGCCTCACGACGTGCTTCCGGGGACTGGCCTTCGCGCAGAGTCGCCAACATGTCCGAGAGTGACGCACGTTCGCCGCCGAGGGTCGGCTCGTTACCGGTCAGGGCGCTGGCGATTCCGCTGAGAGCAGGTTCGCGCCCATTCGCGGAGTTGTGTGCGTAGACAGTCGGGTTCGTTGGCATGATGAACAAACTATACATGCAGGTAAGGTGGAGATCAATTCCGCTGTAGGTTCGCAGTGCGGACTCCACCGGACAAATGTGCTAAACTCTGAGGCGAGACCCATCAGGAGGAACGCGGATATGTGCGGACGATTCACGCTGACCATCGATGCAGAGGGCATGAAGCAGAGCTTCCCCGCCATCACACCACCGAAAGGCGAGATGGCCCCTCGCTACAATGTGGCCCCGACTCAGCCTGTGCTGGCGGTTGCTAACAACGCACGGATGCAAGCCGAGTTCTTCGTGTGGGGGTTGATCCCGTCGTGGGCCAAAGACCCTTCAATCGGGAACAAGATGATCAATGCGCGAGCGGAAACCCTGGCGGAGAAACCGTCCTTCCGATCCGCATACAAGCGTCGGCGCTGCCTGATTCTGGCGGATGGGTTCTACGAGTGGCGCAAAGAGCCGGATGGCAAGACCAAGACTCCGATGTACATCCGCGTGATCGACGAGGACGGCGCGCCGCAGCCGTTTGCCTTTGCCGGGTTGTGGGAAATCTGGCACTCCCCGTACGGGGATGAAATCCCCTCGTGTACGATCATCACGCGAGAGCCGAACGAGTTGATGGCGCAGATTCACAACCGCATGCCTGTGATCCTCCCCCCCGAACGCTACGACGAGTGGCTCGACCCCGCCGAACGCTCCGCAGACAAGCTGCAATCGCTGCTGGCGGCATACCCATCAGAGCGCATGCACGCCTACGCGATCTCAACCCGTGTGAACAATGCTCGGTATGACGCGCCGGATGTGGTAGCACCAGTCTAAACTGGGAGCGTACCCGATGGGTTGCGAAGGAGAGCGGCGAGTCCATCGACCGCCTCTTCGTGACCGATGGCTCCGAGGGCGGCGGCGGCATTCTTGCGGACTTCGTTATCCGGGTCGGCCAGGGCGTACACCAGCCCGGCAGCGATGTCGCCGCTGAGGGCGTCATCGCCGACCTTCTC
>JAHEME010000446.1 GCA_024643825.1 Chloroflexota bacterium
TTTCGCACAGGATGCCCTGCTCAAAGTGCTGGACAACCTTGAAACCTTTCGCGGGGAAAGCATGTTCATTACCTGGGCAACCAAGATCGCGGCGCGCGTTGCCATCAGCGAATTGAGACGTGCCCGCTACAAAGACTATTCTCTCGAACACCTGACCGCTGAAGGCGAAGTCATGCCCAGCCTCACATCGCTGGCAATTTCTCCTGGCGAAGGCCCCCGTCCAGAAGCGTATACAGAACGTCGTGAGGTTCTCGACAAAGTCGATGAGGCGCTATCAGCCGCCCTGACCGAACGCCAGCGAACCGCACTGATGGCAATTGCCATCGACGGGACACCAATAGATGTGGTGGCGGAAAAGATGGGGACGAACCGAAATGCGTTATACAAACTCTTGCACGATGCTCGCTTGAAGCTAAAAACCTATATGGAAGACCAGGGGTTAACACTGGATTACATGATCGATCTATTCGAATCTGGCTGAAAGAACTCCCAGCGTAAGAGGGATCGATGTGATGGCGTCAATGTGGTAGCAGACAGGGAGACAAACTAACGTGAGCAAGCCTGTAGAATCGCAACTTCGCTTTGTCAATGTGATGCGATCCATCTTCAACACAAAATTGGAGGAGATCGTCTGCGAAGACTGCTATAACGCAGTCGATCAGTATGTCGATATGCTGCGTGCTGGCCGGGATGCAGGAGAAATTCTTCCACAGGTCAAAGCTCATCTTGGGGTCTGTGCAGGATGTGATGAAGAATTTAGAGCATTGATTGCCATTTTGGAAGCCGAAGTGGATCAGTCGGATACCCAGTAACGGCAAGCAGCAAACATTCTTGTGGAGGCACAGGTAGAATGCAAAAGGAAAGACTGATTATTATTGGATCGGGGCCTGCTGGCCTGACCGCTGCGCTCTATACGGCGCGCGCTAACCTCGAACCCCTCATTATTACTGGCGATCAGTTAGGCGGGCAGATTTCTCTGACCAGCGAGGTCGAAAACTATCCTGGTTTCCCGGATGCCATCACCGGGCCAGAGCTAGTGGATCTGATGCAGAAGCAGGCCCTGAAGTTCGGGGCACGGATCGAGTACGATTACGTCTCCGAGGTCGATTTCTCCAGCGGCCCTCCCTTCACCTTGAAGACTCAAAACAACAAAGAATATCAGGCGGATTCGATCATCATCACCGCCGGGGCCTCTCCTCGCCGCCTGGGAGTTCCAGGGGAAGATGAGTACATCGGGCGCGGCGTGAGCTACTGCGGAACCTGCGATGGGTTCTTCTTCCGTGGCAAGGATGTTGTCGTCATTGGCGGTGGCGATAGCGCATTGGAGGAAGGCAGCTTCCTGACCAAGTATGCTGATCGAGTACGCATCATTCACCGGCGCGACGAACTGCGCGCTGGCCCCGTCTTGATCAAGCGAGCCAATCACAACCCCAAGATTTCCTTTATCTGGAATACCGTCGTCGATGAAGTCGTCGGGGAAGATGTCGTGAAGGGGATCCGTGTCAAGAATATTGAAACGGGTGCCGCAGAAGAACTGAAGACTGACGGAGTCTTTGTCTTCGTTGGGCATTACCCCAACAGTACCATATTCGAGGGCAAGCTGGCGATGGATGAGCATGGCTACCTGATCACCGATGATCATATGCAAACCAACGTCCCCGGCATCTTTGCAGCAGGCGAGATTCAAGACCCCATGTGGAAGCAGATTGCTACCTCCGTAGGTCAGGGCACGATGGCAGCCATATCCTGCACGCGCTGGTTTGAGGCGCTGGAAGATGACCTGGAGCCTGCAGCACAGGCATAGCCCGTCAGCAGAAGACAACTACCAGAACCCGGTACGCTGGTTGCGCGCCGGGTTTCTCCTTTTGTGGCTATAATGCTCAAAAACAAAGGGAACCCCTGTGGCAGAAAAGCACACCATTCGCGACTCAAAGGGTGCAGAGCATACGGTCATTGTTCAGCGGGATAGGCGATTATCCAAATCAGCCCGCTGGCAGCGCGAACAGGATGGCACAATCTTGCTTCGCGTCCCCTATCGCATTCCCAAATGGCAGATCGAACCGCTGCTAACCGATGTTGCCAAAAGCCTGGATCGTCAGGCACGCCAGCACCGCCGTTCCCCTCGTACCGATGACGATCTTCAGGAACGAGCGCAGTACATCAACCAGACCTGTTTTCATGGGGAAATCCAGTGGACGGCCATCCGCTGGGTGAGCAACATGGATCGCCGCTTGGGGAGTTGCACCAATGGCGGCACGACCGACGGGCACATTCGCATCAGCGAACGGATCAGAGAATGGCCCCAATACGTGATCGACTATGTGATCGCGCACGAGTTAGCGCATCGCGCGCACTCGAATCATAGCGAGGCGTTCTGGAGTTTTCTGCAACAGGCGTATCCGCAAACGGAACGCGCCAGAGGGTTCATTCAGGGGCATCGGTACGCGCTGGGTGAATCGACCGACGAGGAGCAGGATTGATCTTCCATTCACCTACGTGAGGCGATCACTCGCTGAAGAGTCGGCCCGATAGCTTGTAAAGCCCGCGCACGGTGGCTGATCGTATTCTTGACCGCATCGCCAACTTCCGCCATCGTCGCGCCATATTCTGGCATAAAGAATACCGGGTCATACCCAAAGCCGAAATCGCCGCGCGGAGATGGGGCAATCATTCCCTCGACTTTTCCGCTGGCGGCAAACACGTCACCCTCAGGCGTTGCCAGCGCGATCACGCAGCGGAACCGCGCCGTCCGCTGTTCCGGGGGGATATCCGCTATTTGCTCTAGCACCAGCCGATAGCGGTCTGCATCCGATGCGCCGTTCCCTGCATAGCGCGCCGAAAGCACTCCCGGTGCGCCTCCGAGGGCATCTACCTCCAACCCGGAGTCATCTGCCAGCGTGACCAGTTGACTCAGGCGGCAGTATCCTTCGGCCTTGATCCGCGCATTCTCCTCGAAGGTCTCCCCCGTCTCTGGGATCTCCTCACGGATCCCTGCTGTGCTCAGAGAGATGAATTCTGCCGACATCCCGGCTAGGAGTTGTGCGTATTCGTCAATCTTGCCCTGATTGTGGGTTGCGACGAGTATTCTGACCATGATTCTTCCTGGATCGTGCGAGATGAATGGTGCGTCGATATGATACCATTGTACAGAACTACAGGAGCGAGGCAGCAGCGATAAATGAGTATGCAATCTAGTGGTTCGTATAGAGGTCTGATCATAGCAGGCATTGTACTGATGGCCCTGTCGATACAGGGCTGCACACCCACGGAGCAGAATCCCATGACACCTGAGATACCAACCCCGGTCGGGTCTGGCAACGCGGACGTGACTTTCGTGCGTGCCGTGCAGACAGCCGCCGACACCTGGACGTTTCACGTCACCGTCCAGCATCCCGATACCGGCTGGGACGACTATGCCGATGGCTGGGACGTGGTTCTCCCGGATGGCTCGGTCGTGACACCAGATGCCGATTCCCCCTTCACGCGCCTCCTGCTCCACCCCCATGAGGAGGAACAGCCCTTCACCCGTAGTCAATCCGGGGTAATCCTCGATCCAGCGGTAACTACCATCACTGTCCGCGCCCACGATCTGGTCGATGGCTTTGGCGGCAAAGAGGTGGCGGTCGATTTATCGCAGCCCTCTGGCGTAGGCTTT
>JAHEME010000447.1 GCA_024643825.1 Chloroflexota bacterium
TTGTGATTAGAGACTGTCGCTGGTTCCTGTATACTGAGGTAGTCACGGGGATCGATTCCTCTGTCCGTCAATCACCAGCCAATGAACGTCCCCTGATGCCTGATGACCTCTTGGCCGGGAGGAGCCTCTCATGGAAGTTACGGTCACTCACATCGAGGCAGGAACGATCAGACCGGATTGGCTGCAGGAGCGTGCCGAGATCGACATCATCGTCCCGCCAGAAGCGCGCGTCCAAGCCCCGATTACGGTGCTCCACTTGCAGGGTGCGCTAGATGGTTCGGGTTACATAACTCTGCTGGAGGCGACTCAGGAGCAGATCAGCACGGAGGCCCCGCGCCTGATACTCGATTTCACAGGAGTGAACTCGATTAGCAATTCCGGGCTGCTGGGCCTGTATATGGCGGGGTCGCTACTGCACGGAGAACCCATCCATGATCTGGACGGCTACGAAGTCACCAGCCGGATGCGCAATGCCATTGAAGACGGTCAACCCCTGACGTATCTCCATCTGGCAGCTCTCAACGACGACCTTACCAGTGTCCTGGAGTCAACCGGGTTTCGCCCGCTCGTCACCACCTACCCAACGCTTGAGGAGGCGATCAGCCGCTTCCCTGGGCGCTGAACGGTTGTGATCGTCTTGCTTGAACACCTCGGTCACTAACAAACTCTTTACAACTTCCGAACACACTCGCGCATCAGGCGGACGGGCCGCCATCATGCTTACGTGGCAAATGAACTCCGCTGAAAAGAGATCAGCCTCACGGTCATGGAATCATGGGGGCGATAATCTCGGATAATTTCTGGGCCAAGACTGTATTCCCCGCATTGCTCTGGTGAACGTCATCAAGAAGCATCAGGGAGGCCTCGTCATCAAATACGCCGGAAAAATCCGCCCATTGAACATTACGTTGCTGTGCGACCTGTTCCGCAGCGATGGCTGCTTCCCTGAGCATAGCGAGCATGGCCTCTGTATACGTTGACTGCAACGCATCAAGATTAGTCTGTTCGTACGCCGTAAGCGGCTTGTTCGTTGTCAATAAGTTAGGCTGAAAGACCATCAGGGTTTCCACCCCATTAGCCGTCAATAGCGCACTCATCGAGTCCAAATTTCTTGCATAGGTCTCTATGATGTTTTGATGCAGCGCGTAGTTCACCGGAATGCCATCCGGGTTGCTGATTTCGGCTTGCTGATTTGAAAGGTCGCGGGGATGAATCACCCGTGTATCAATCAAGTAGTAGGTCATGAAATTGCGGCGCCAGGGATCCTGATAGTCTTCAAGATATGCCATTTGCTGAGATGCTCTGGGGAGCAAGTTGGGTTCGGCATTGGGCAGGACGCCATAATGGAGATCGTTGCGACCATCGTAAACGATCACCAGATCTGGTTCCCAATTTAGCACTTCTGTTGCAAGGAGAAACAACTCCTGAGTCGATGTCCAGGTGGGGACACCTGCATTAATTACTTCGATGGTCCTGCTACTCGACGCATTCAACTGATCCTGCAGCAACGCAGGGAACGTTTGATCATTGGTTTGTGCGGCAACAACGGTAGAACCACCCAGAACTACAATACGAAATGTGCTTTCTGGTTTCGAAGAGGTGAACTCCGGTGTACGGAATCCTCTGGAATCGGTAGTAAAGACCAGATCACCCCCCTCTGGATAATCAGGCAAGATGGTTGTGAGGGATGGCTTCAAAACTGTCGTTAGATAGGGGTGATCAGCCAGTTGGCGGAATGCTCCTTGATTGCTTCTCCGATTGACGAGTGCCTGCACAACTGAAAGACTATGGAGGCCAAATTCCAGGACGGAGAAAAGGATCATCACAAATAGCAAAACCAGCAATACTTGAACCACGACGCTCGGAGATTTAGATCGCATCTCCGCTGATGATTCAGCCAACGCACACTCCAACTAGATATGCTAGATATTAGAAGTCCCTAGTTGTACCACAAATTATAGTTATGCTCCATCCCGCTGAAATCACACCTGCATGACTTGCATTGCAGTTGACCTTCTTCTTCAACCTCATGTACACTGAGGGTAGTGTCCGCAATCGCGGAATGAATCGCAACCAATCGCCCCGCCAGGGGTTACTGTTCGATGGATGCCCATGACAACCCAAAGCGCCCTCTATGACATCTGAGTCTAGTGCTCCTACCCTGCTGGTCGAGAATCTCGCGTGTCGCTACATCTCGCGGGATGCACCCACGCTAGTCAATATCAACTTTTCCGCCGAGCCAGGCGAGATCGTGCTGATCTCTGGATCGAGTGGGTGCGGCAAGACGACCCTGCTCCGCTGCATCAACGGTCTGATCCCGCGCAGCTACCGCGCCGAACTTGACGGGCGCATTCTGCTCAAGGGGCAAGACTACAGCGAAAAGTCGCTGGCGGAAATCTCGCAGGTCGTCGGGACTGTGCTTCAAGACCCGGAACGGCAGATTCTGGGCGCGTTCGTCAAGAATGAAGTCGCCTTCGGGTTAGAGAATCTCGGCATCCCGCGCGATGATATCATCCGCCGCGTAGACGCAACTTTAGAGTATCTCGGTCTCAGCGAGCTGCGTGACCGGGATACTTTTTCCCTTTCTGGGGGTGAAAAGCAGAAGGTCGCCCTCGCCGGGGTGCTGGCAATGCGGCCTGACGTGCTCGTGCTCGATGAGCCGCTGGCGAACCTCGACCCTGCCAGCGCGCAGGATGCACTGGCCTTGATCCGGCGGCTGGCCGATCAGGGCAAGACCATCGTGATCATCGAGCATCGGGTGGAAGATGTACTGGCCGTCAAACCCGACCTCGCCCTGCACATGGCTGATGGTACGATCACCTATGCGGGAACGCCCGCCGGGCTGCTGAAGCAGGCCGATTACAGCGCCGTCAAACTCCCTGCACAGATCGTGATCCAGCGCGCAGCCAGGGATGGAGTCCGCATTCCTACGAATCAGCATGTAAGCGTGGCGCGTAAAAATGCGCCAGAGCTAATCCAGTTTCAGGATGTGAGCTTCCGCTATGGGGATGAGATGCCCCCGGTGATTGAGAACGTCAACCTGACCATCCGTCAGGGAGATATTGTTGCTGTTCTGGGGCCGAACGGGGCAGGCAAGACCACGCTCGTCAAGCATGCCATTGGCCTGCTGCGGCCAACACAGGGGCGCGTGCTGCTTCAGGGGCAGGATACGAAGGACTTCTCCGTCGCGCAGATGGCGCGCACCGTCGGATACGTATTCCAGAGTCCGCGCCACATGCTGTTTGCCCCCACCGTGCTCGAAGAACTCGCCTACGGCCCGAAGAATCTGGGGCAGACGCCCGCCGAAATCGAAGAGAACTCCCAGCAAGCTCTGAATGTGATCGACCTGATCGAGGAGGGTAAGCGCCCTCCCCTCTCGCTCAGTTTTGGGCAGCAGAAGCGTGTCAGCATCGCGTCGGTGCTGGCGATGCGCAGCCCGGTTCTTGTGATGGATGAACCTACCGCCGGGCAGGATTATGCCCATTACATGAGCTTCATGGATGCGGTCGTAGGGCTGGGAACCGCCGTAGATCGTCCGTACAGCTTCGGCGCGATTCTGTTCATCACCCATGATGTCGATCTGGCAGTTTGCTACGCGAATCGTGTGCTGCTGCTGGGAGGGCAGCATGTGGTCGCCGATGGATCGCCTGCGCAG
>JAHEME010000448.1:0-3120 GCA_024643825.1 Chloroflexota bacterium
GTTTGATGTGTCGCTGCGTGCGCCCTCTGATCTCAAAGTGGCTGCCAGCGGCACGACTACCGAGACCACCACCAGCAGAGATGGGCTGACCGAGTACCGGATTGTCACCGGGCCAATGCGGGATTTCTCCCTCAGCGTCAGCCCGGAGTTTGAACTGCTTGAGGGCCGCGAAGGGGACATCAACGTACATATCTGGTCGCTGCCGGGGGATGCCGATGCAGACCGGGCGGGCCTCGATATGACGCAGGAAAGCCTGCGAATCTTCAACGAGCAGTTTGGCAACTATCCCTACCGGGAACTTGATGTCGTCGAAGCGCCCCTCTCTGGGGCTGCGGGGATTGAATACCCAGGCCTGTACTATACCGGCTCCGAGGAGTGGAACGCATCTGACTCGTTCTTCGAAATCGTGGCTGTGCATGAGACCGCCCATCAATGGTGGTACAGCCTGGTGGGGAATGATCAGGTGGGGGAGCCGTGGCTGGATGAGTCATTAGCGCAGTACAGCGTTCAGGTGTACTTCCGGGAACGCTACGGCGATCAGGCAGGCAGCGACGTACAGAAAAACTATCAGAACGTGCTGACTCAGTATCTTGAGAACAACAATCCGCAGGAAGCGATTGACCTGCCTGTCGTTGCCTACCACGAGCGCGAGTATGTGATCTGGGTTTACTATGCTGGGCCGCTGTTCTACAGCCAGCTAGAGGAAAAATACGGGGCGCAGGCGGTCTCCGAGTACCTTCAGGCCTATTTCTCTACCTACCGCTATCAGATCGTCCATACGGAAGATGTCCGCGCGCTGCTGGTCGAATCTCTGGGAGACGGGGCCGGGGTGTTCTTCGATCAATGGATTGAGAATAAACAATAAAGGGCAGTCACCTGCCCCCGTTTGTCCTACCTATGCCCAGGTGATCAGCCCCAGTTGCAGCGGGTTTGCCAGATCAGGATGCCGTGGGATCATGCGCACAGTGTATCCATGCTGCCCGGTGATCGTGGACTCGATCGCGACGGCGTATTCAAACCAGCCCTCGCCCCGATCACTGCTGCCTGTGAGTGTCATATCGTGCGCGTACCCGTCCGAGATTTCGCCCTCGCCATCCATCGATCCCTCATAAAGCTGAACCATGACATTCTCTGGCGCAATGTGATCCAGATACACCTGCGCGGTGAAGCGCAGCGCATCCCCTACGCGGACTTCGCTGGTGGTATTGAATTCAGGGACGACCTCGCCTACCGTCAGCAGCTTCCAATTCTCGCGGATGTGCAGCTTCCAATCAGCGAAGAACCGCCCTTCGTGGAATTCATTGTCCGCCAGGTGATGCGAAAGCTCCATCGCCGGGCGGTAGAACTCCCGCGTGTATTCCTGAACAACGCGATCCATACTGAAGATCGGGCATAGTTCGCCTAGCGAGGTCTTCATCCGCGCGATCCAGGTGCGGGGCAGCCCATCGGAGCCACGGTCGTAGAAGGCCGGGATCAGGTCCTTTTCCAGCATCTCGTAGACGGCATTGGCCTCGATGGTGTCCTGCATCTCCTCATCGGCATATTCTTCTCCATTGCCGATAGCCCACCCTACCTCGCGCCGATAGGCTTCCGCCCACCAGCCATCCAGCACGCTGAGGTTCAGCCCTCCATTCATGGTCGCCTTCATGCCGCTGGTTCCGCTGGCTTCCAGCGGTCGGCGCGGGGTGTTGAGCCATACATCGACACCCTGAACCAGCATCCGTGCGATCACCATGTCGTAGTCTTCCAGAAACACGATACGGCTTCGGCAGTCGGTCTTCCGCGCGAAGTGCACCAGATCGCGGATGAACGCCTTGCCATCGTTATCATGTGGGTGTGCCTTCCCCGCGAAGACAAATTGGATCGGGCGGTCGCTGCACAGGATCGCGCTGAATCGCTCCGGGTCATGCAGCAGGAGCGTGGCGCGTTTGTAGGTAGCGAAGCGGCGTGCAAAGCCGATGGTCAGCACATCCGGGTCGAGGGCTTCGCGCGCTTCTTCTACTTCAAGCGAGGGTGCGCCGCGATTCTGTAGCTGGCGTACCAGACGGTCGCGGCTGAAGTTGACCAACTGCTCGCGGCGGCGCTCATGAACGCGCCACAACTCCTCATCAGGGATGGTAGAAGCCCGCTGCCATAACTGCGGGTCGCGCGGGTCTTCGCGCCAGCGCGCCCCCAGATAGCGATCATAGAGCACGGCCATTTCTGACGAGACCCATGAATAGATATGCACGCCGTTGGTAATGGCGCGAATCGGTACTTCGTGCTGAGGAACCTGCGGATACACATCTTCCCACATCTCGCGGGCAACCTGCCCATGCAGCTTGCTCACACCGTTGGCATACGCCGATGTGCGCAGCGCCAGCACCGTCATGCAGAAGTATTCTTCCGCGTTCGTCGCATCGACGCGGCCCAGCGCAAGGAACTCCTCTTTGGAAAGCCCCAGTTTCTTCCGATAGTCCTGAAAATACTGCTCGACCAGTTCCGGTTTGAAGTAGTCATTGCCAGCCGGGACGGGCGTGTGGGTAGTGAATACGTTGCTCGCTGCCGTGATCGCCGCCGCCTGCTGGAAGGTCATCCCAAAGCGATCCATCAGAATCCGGGCACGCTCCAATGCCATGAATGCCGAGTGCCCCTCGTTCATGTGGCAGACAGCGGGTTCCAGGCCGAGGGCTTGCAGAGCGCGAAGGCCGCCGATGCCCAGCAGAATCTCCTGCTGAATGCGGAGTTCGCGGTCTCCGCCATAAAGCTGATCGGTCAGCCCCTGATCGGCTTTGGCGTTATCTGGGATGTTTGTATCCAGCAGATACAGATTGACGCGACCGACAAGCACATGCCATATCTGAGCAGTTACCGCACGGCCCAGTAGGTCAATAGTGATGTGGATCGGTTGACCGCTGTCATCGCGCATCAGGCGCAGCGGCATGGTGTAGAAGTTGTTGATCGGGTAGCGTTCCTGCTGCCAGCCATCGTTGTTGAGATACTGCCGGAAGTAGCCCTGCTGATACAGCAGCCCTACCCCGACGAGCGGTACAGCCAGATCGCTGGCAGCCTTGAGGTGATCGCCAGCCAGCACACCGAGTCCGCCGGAGTAGTTGGGTATCGACTCGGTGAGGCCAAATT
>JAHEME010000448.1:3130-3647 GCA_024643825.1 Chloroflexota bacterium
TACGCAATCTGGGGATGTTCATCTGTGCCGTACTGCTGGGGATACCATGCTTTGTGCGTCTTGCTCAGATACTCGTCATGCGAACGCATCACCTGATCAAACTGAGCCAGGAATCCGTCATCCTCTGCCAGGGCATTCAACCGTTCCTGGCTGATCAGCCCCATCATTTGGATCGGGTTGTGCCCGGTATCCTCCCACAGATCAGGGGCCATCCGGTGAAACAGTTTCACCGTTTCATGATCCCACGCCCAGCGAATATTGTAGGCCAGTTCGGTGATGCGCTGGAGGGGTTCGGGAATAGAAGAAACAACCGTATAGGTTGCGACAGGTCGCATCGGTAAAGTCTCCTTGGTGGGGGGCCTTGCTCAGAACAGCGGGCCAGCAAGCGGGCCGAATGTGGTAGAATTCATGCTCAATTCGCAGCCCGGTAGCACCACAGAATAGCGTGGTCGATGGCTTGATGGGCAAGATTGACAATTTTGGTTGCCAAAGACTAATCGTTCCAAGTACAAACCGA
>JAHEME010000449.1 GCA_024643825.1 Chloroflexota bacterium
TGGGGATGGATAGGCAGGCCCCACCTGTCGCGGCGGTGAATTCACGGCCTTCCTTACCCCAGGGCAGCGGCGCTATCGCCCATTGCCCAGCCATATCGGGTGCGCCGGATGCCATCTCTGTGGCGAACCAGGAGCCATACATGATTGCCATCGCTTCGTTGTTAGATAGCGCAATCATTGGGTCACCGTCGACATCACCGTCCCATAGCTTTCCAACCTCATAGGTGTTCGCTACATCCGAGTAAAGTTGGAGGGCATCTACGGCTTCGGGGCTGTTGTAGATGTATTCTGTTCCTGCGTCGTTGATCAGATTCCCACCCATTGGTGCGAGGAAGCTCTGATACCAGGCATAGTAATCACCCTGAAACAGAATGATGGCAGGTTTTCCGGTATCTTCGGTGACCTGCTTCGCTAGGGCTAGATAATCATCGGTGTTTGTTGGGAATTCCGTCATTCCCAGTTCTTCCATTGCAGTGCCGTAAACATCCTTGCGATAGAACATCAGGTTGAAGTCTAAATCAAGTGGAATGCCGTACTGAGTACCTTGCCATGCATACAGATTCCATCCACCAGGAACAAAATCTGCGACGGGAAGCTCTGAATCCGCCTTTTCCATAGGCTGAACCGTCCCGCCGCGAATCAGGTCGCCTGCCCACATTGGGTCAAGCGTCACGACATCGGGCACGCCTTCGCCTGAGGCCAGGGTAGTCAGGACCATGTCCTGATAGGGGTCATATTCAAAACGTTCGACCTTGACAGTAACCCCAGGATGCTCTGCTTCAAACGCTGGGGCAAGTGCATCGAGCCAGTCCGCAGTCCACACAAACCCCCAGACGGTGAGGGTGGTCTCCGCAGCTGCGTCCCCGCCCGAAGCTTCATTTGTCGTTTCAGCGGGTGCGGCAGGTGTGGTCTGGCAGGCGCTTAGAGTCAGGGCAAACACTGCCAGCAATACTGGAACGGCCAGAAGTTGAAATAGGGTTTTGATTTTCATCTCTTCTCCTCAGCAGTGAAATCACGCATTGCGAACAAGGACTGAAGTTTCTCTTGCCTTCTCAAGAGCAGAAGTGGCCTCCTTTCATGAAACCAAGTGGCAGGCCCAGTCGTTCTCGAAGTTCAGGGTAATCTTCTAGCCTTATAACCGCATGACTCGCGGATGATAATCTCGGTCGGCAGGAGGATTTCAGGCTGCGCGGCCCCTTTCTCGATCAGCGAGATAAGCTGCTTTACAGCCTCAAAGCCTGTTTGCTCGATTGGAGCGCGAACAGTGGTGAGCGGAGGTGTCAGATGTCGCGAGGATGGACTATCGTCAAACCCTACGACGGCGATATCCTCAGGCACGCGAAGACCGGCATCACGGAGTGCCAGGATTGTACCGATAGCTGACTCATCATCGCCCGCGAAGATCGCGTCAACAGTAAGCCCCTCACCGACCCACTGGCGCACGACCTTATACGCGATCTCGTCATCGAAATCCCCCGTAGCGAGCAGATCCGAATGGAAAGCAATTCCATGCGCTTCAAGTGATTCCCGATACCCTCTTTCCCGCCAATAGGAATCCTGGTTGTCGCTCGGCCCACGCAGAAAAGCAATCCGCTGGTAGCCACATTGTTCGATGAGGTGATCGGTCATTGCGCGTGCGCCATCTTTGTTTTCAAATGCTACGTAGGGAATTTGCAAACCTCGCGGTGGCGGCCGATAGAGCAGAACCATTGGAAATGATTCCGCATCGAGCTTACGCAGTTGCGCCTCGTCGAGGCTCGTATCAAAAACGAGAATGCCGTCGGTATTGTGGGGCCCAACTGCGTAGCTCCCGCCGCGCATCGTGGCTATCAAGAGGTCGTAACCGGCCTCACGCGCCCCTGTTTCCATCCCACGAAGCATCGGTGGGAAGAAGTCGCCGCTGATCTCATCGAGTAGGAGGCCCAGCATGTTATTCTTCTGGCTGGCTAGCTGCTTGGCTGCGAGATTCGGCTTGTAATGGAGCTCAGATACCGCAAGCTGGACCCGACGTACAGACTCTTTTGAAACAGGCCCAGTCTGGTTCATGACACGGCTTACGGTAGCTGTGGAAAGACCAGCCCGCTTTGCCACATCCTCAATCGTAATCCGAGAAGACGACGGGACTCTAGGCATACTCTCTCGCTAGGTCATGGGCTGTAAACGTTTACAGCCCAACGGAGGAATCTGAATTGGATAGTGGACTACATGCATTTACAAGGGCAGCCAGGTAGTGGGAAAATCGACAATTCCTGAGCAGACTGTAAACGCTTACACTCAGCATAATTTAGTTTTCTGACTGAGTCAAGAATTAGCGCAACGCAGATCCGGACTTTTTTGTGTCGTTATCTGGTTAAAGAGCGTGCATCATCAGTGCTTCTCAGGCGCAATGTTCAGTCGATGAAGCACCAGAATTCCTTCTTTTACGATTGACCTGTTAGTCAAATAGGCCGAACTTGGTGTTTGCCATTGCCTGAGTGACGATGGTCGGATTAGGCCCGGAACTGGGGATATAGCAACCGCAGTAGTCTCAACAAAAATGCGACCCAGTGATGCACCAGCAAATCCTACGTCGATTTGCGCGTTCAAATAGATCCGACTAGTTAGTGTCATCAGCATGATGTATGAGGAATTTTGTGTTCTTGCGCTGATTCTAAGTGCAAAATCATGGTCCCGGTTCGGAGCCGGTACAGTTGGGGACACCACAGGACGGCCCGCTTAATCACAATATTAAGCGGGCCGTCCTGTGGTGCGCAATCTGAGCACGAAAACACTTCAATATGCTTCGAGTCAATTATGTGAGGTCATGAACAACGGTTCGAGTCCTGTCGTTAGGCTTGCCTAAAACTGGGCATCACGTCCCCTCTGTTCTTAGTATTTACGCACCGACACCTTGAGTACAAGAGAGGGGGGCGGGATAAGGCTAGACGGATACGATAGAGATCCGTGTTGATGGGCAGGGAGTCAATCATGCATAGACCCAATCGAAACAAAGAAAGGGGGGTACGCGATTTGCTGAGTTTGGCGACGGGAAACACGTCGGCTTGAACGAGTGCCAGAGCCTGCCATGAGGGAGAGAGCATAGGCCAGCGCCATGACCAGCATCAAACGGTCGGCATGAGTTGGCGTGACGATGTGAGAAGCCTGCTACTGCCAACCATGGGCGGGCCTCGCCTGGCTGGATGAGCAAGACTTGCCCTGGGTGGATGAGTTGCAGGTACGGCATCTGGTGAGTCATCTCACTTTCCTGCAAGACCAACTCGACGAGACCGACTGGCTCATTGCTCGCAAGAGCAGTCAAGACACTCGTGTGCCACACCTGATGCAACTCACCGGTATCGGCTACTTTGCTGCCTTCGCTATCCTGGCGGCTATCGGGGACATCGCGCGCTTCCCCTCGCCTGGCAAGCTGACCGCCTATGCCGGGTTAGCTCCCGGCTTCCATTAATCAGGCAATCACTCCTACTCCCGACCAATCACCAAGGGAGGACGTTCCCTGCTCCGCTGGCTGCTGGTGGAGGTCGCCTGGTCTGCAGTTCGCTGGGATGACCACTGGCGCAGCCTCTACGACCGCATCGCCCGCCGACGAGGCCCGCGAACGCGATTGTCGCCATTGCCCGCCGCTTGCTGGTCGTCA
>JAHEME010000450.1 GCA_024643825.1 Chloroflexota bacterium
TACTTTCGACCTTCGACGCAGAAGGCTTTCTCAATGGCATGGTTGGTGGCCCGGAACTGCGCCGCCAGGAAGTATTCGTACCTACATGCACGATTGCTGGGTTGACCTCTGGCTATCAGGTGCCGGGTTCCAAGACGATTGTCCCTGCCGCCGCCAGCGCCAAAGTTGACTTCCGCCTTGTGCCCAACCAGACGCCAGAAGAAGTGCTGGGCAACCTGCGCAAGCATCTGGACGCGCATGGCTTCGACGATATCGAGATCACCTACCTGGGAGGGGGCCGACCTGCGCAGACGGACTTCGATCATCCCTTCATTCAACTGGTGCTCGATACCGCTGAAGAGACCTACGGCAAGGCCCCGGTGGTCTCACCGATGGTAGGAGGCAGTGGCCCGAACTATCCGTTTGTTCATGTGCTCAACCAACCCGTCGCTATGGCAGGAATCAGCTACCCGGATGGCGGCGCGCACTCCCCAAATGAGCATATTCGTATTGATGACTTTATCAAAGGAATCAAGCACACCGCGCGCATCATCGAAGCTTTTGGTCGGATGGAATCGTAGCCTGTGGATTCCTCGCGCGTTCGGGTCAGTGTCCCGGCTACCTCGGCGAACCTCGGCCCCGGTTTCGATTGCCTCGGACTGGCGCTGAGTCTGTATAACACCGTCGAAATGTCCCTCGTGGAGGATGGCGTAGCCGTCGAAATCCTCGGCGAGGGGCATCACTCGCTGCCTGGCGACGAGAAAAACACGATTGTACAGGCCGCCTACGCCGTGTTTGATCGGGTAGGGGAACGACCTTCCGGCCTGCGAATCGCCAGCGCCAACGGCATTCCGCCCGGTAGCGGGCTGGGCAGCAGCGCCGCCGCGCTGGTCAGTGGAATCGTGGCGGCGAACACAATGCTGGGCGATCCGCTGGGGCGTGACGACGTACTCAATCTGGCAGTCGAGATGGAGGGGCATGCCGACAATGCGGCTCCGGCGCTGCTCGGTGGGCTGGTGATCAGCAGCATGACCGAGGACGGACTTGCGGTGCGGCGGGTGGCGATCTCGCCCTTGCAGGTCGCTCTCGTGACCCCCGCGATCTCGACCTCCACGCACGAGCAGCGGGCCGCCTTACCATCGATGGTGGCCTTTGGCGATGCCGCCGCCAACATCGGGCGCGCACTACTGGTAGTTCAGGCGCTGGCGGATGCCGACTATGATCTGCTGGGGGTGGTGATGAAGGATCGCCTCCACCAGCCTTACCGCCGCAAGTCAATCCCCGCCTATGAGCAGGTGGTCAATGCCGCCTACGCAAGTGGCGCGGCAGCAGTCGCGATCAGCGGCGCGGGGCCTTCGCTGATCGCCTTCGCGCCGTCGGGCCTGGAAGCGATTGGAGCGGCGATGGCGGCGTCCTTCCGCCAGCACGCGAAGATCGAAGCACGAAGCCGCGTTCTGAGCATAGATACAGAGGGTGCGCGGATCACAATGCGCCAGGATTTAGCTGCCCCGTCGTCCGCCTCCGATGGCGCGGAACAATGATCTGCACCGCCTTGGAACGCACCGTGATCGTGATCGTGCCCGGTGGAAGAATTTCCCCATCAAACGTAGCAGGCTGAACGGGATCGGATTCAATGGTCACAGAGCGTGCTCGCCAGTGCTGAAGCGGCTCCACGATGCCGCCCGCAGGTGCGGCGTAGCTCTGCGCCACCGCCAGAAAGTTGGCTAGATCCACACGGCGCACCACCACGACATCGAGCATCCCATCATCGGGAACAATGGTCGGGGCCATTGTCAGGCCCGGAAAGCCGACATTCAGAATGTTGGCTACCACGCACGTGACCCCCTCGCTTTCCACAATCTCGCCATCCAGCAAGAGCCGATAGCGGCTGGTTCTGGCTTCGAGCGCCGCCTGAATCCCGCCAATGGAATACGCCAGCCAGCCGATACGTGACTTCGTATCATGGTCGGTGCGATGGATCATGTCGGCAAAGGCCCCGGCAGCCACCGCAACCAGAAAGGCATTCCCGTTCGCATCTCCCATATCGACCGCGCGGGCTACTCCGTGATCAGGGGAAAGCAGATCGAGAGCGCGCGCCGGATCAAGCGGGATGCCCAGTTCCTTGCACAACAGATTACCCGTCCCGCCAGGAAGGATCGCCAGCGGGATGTCCGTCCCTGCCAGGCTGTGCGCCGCTTCGGAGATCGTGCCATCACCACCATAGACGACGACCGCATCCATGCCCCACCCCACCGCATCGGCGGCAAAGCGGCGTGCATCGCCCGCCCCTCCTGTCACACGAAACGTAGCCTCGATGCCATGCTTGCGGACAGCATCGTTGAGAGTTCGCAGGATGGGACGCTCAATCCCGGAGACCGGGTTTACAATGATCAACACCTGACGCAGAATGCCTTGCTTCTCTGTCACAAGCACCCCGTTTCTGATGAGGGACTTCTGCGGGTAATCCCGTATTTCATGGATGGTTGAAGTTCCAGTATTCTTGGTATGAGTCCACTCATGCAGCAGCTTTCATTCTACTCGTAGGGAGATTTCTATGCAGAAACAAATCTTGCTCACAGCAGCCACCCTGCTGATGCTGGTCACGCTGGCCTGCGGTGGCAGCGCAGGCGGGCCTGGAGCCGAAGGCCGTATTGAACAGGCCGCCACTGGAAACGACAAACCGGCCACCCTGGAAACCAACCAGCCTGCCGAAACCCAGGAGCAGGCAGCGGCTCCGACTGCTGAAGCAAATGATGAAGCCAGCGCAACAGAAGAAGAAGCAGCCGAGGCAACGGCAGAGGCCACAACGGAAGCAACCGCCGAACCCCCGGCACAGCCAGCCGCCGAGCCAGTCGCCATCGCTGCCACTGGCGGAAACGCCGAGTCGCTGGATGCTGCGTGGGCAACCGCCCGCAGCCAGCCGCAGGGAGTCCCCTTCCGCATCACCACCGATGAAGCCACCATTGAAGCCAAAATCTACGCGAAGATGGCGGAAAGCGGCTATGGAAGCAGCATCAGCGATCTGAATGTGACGCTCGATAACCAGCAGATCGGCATGAGCTTCACCCTCACCCTGACCCAGCCGCGCACCATCAGCGCCTCTGGGTCGGTGGTGTTTGATGCATCGATTGACGGCAATGGCGATCTCGTGCTTTCCGTCGCCAGCGCCAGCTTCGGGCAGTTCAACATTCCCCCGGAGATGCTCACCGCCCTCACCGAGGCACTCACCGAAGCCATGATCGGGGCGCGCAGCAGCGCCGAAGCTGATGTCACACTGACCGAACTGATCATCTCCGGCGGGCAGATGACCATCGCGGGGTATGCTGTGCCATAAGTCCTAGCCTTTCCGCAGCACCAGCGCGGCGGACTGATCGCCGCTGTTGTGGAGCGCCACAATCGCACGCGCTTCTTCAGGCGCACAGGCGATCAACACCTTGATCTCGGCATCGCGTTTGGTGAGGTCAATGGTCACGATCACCCCTGTGACCGCCTTCCCCGGCAGGCTGCCGACCCAGACATCGATCCCATCTCCGTCGGCAGCCTGCGTCCCTGCCAGATACCCGTAGTCAAACGGATAGTGCATGTCAGGAAAGCGCGGATGGCGAGTCCCACGCGGGCGGTCAATGATCACCGGGCTGGAATCGACCAGTC
>JAHEME010000022.1:0-6833 GCA_024643825.1 Chloroflexota bacterium
CCGTCATTTACGTGACAGCGACTCCCCTTTCTGCATTGGAGATTGTACAAACGGCGACCTCCGTGCTTCCACCAGAATATTTGCTGTCTTTGTCACAAACCCCCATCTTCGACGCTTCTACCGGGAGTTTTCCGACAGATAGCGGTGCGACACCGACCCCGGATTTCGTGTCACAAAACCCCGGTGTGCGCCCCTTCTCGCTCGCAGAAAGCCAGATTGTGTATGTGTGTTTTGTGGATGGCTCAGACGAAATCTGCCTGATGAACGGCGATGGCAGCGAATCACGTCAGCTTACCAGCATCCCCGGCACAGATTGGTATCCGTCCCTTTCCCCTGACGGGACAACAATCTACTTCTCTTCTCAGCGTAGAAACGGTCCGTACAATATCTACTCTATGACTACCAGCGGCGGCGATCTTCAGCAGCTTACCCGTGCAATGGCCGATAACTATGCCCCGGAGCTTTCCCCAGATGGGACACGAATCGTCTTTACCTCCACATTTGGCGAGGCAGGCGATCAGAATATCTGGGTGATGAACGCCAATGGGTCGAATCCTATTCAACTAACCGACAGCACCGCCAATGACATTGACCCCAGTTGGGCATCCGATGGTACACAGATTTCTTTCACGTCCAATCGTAGCGGAACCAATGAATTGTTTATCATGAACGCGGATGGTTCCAATGTGCGTCAGGTAACGTCATCTATGAGCATTGGGGGCCGCAATGCCTGGTCTGTAGACGGAAGTTGGCTCACCTTCTACGCTGGCCCCGGCAGCGACAAAGACGTTTATATTGTACCGATTGAGTGCTCACTATTAGGTTCGGGCTGTACAAGAAGTCTGATCCGTCAGCTTACCAATGGCGGCAGCAACAAAGGGCCGGCCTTTTCCCCTGACGGTCAGTGGATCACCTTCGCTTCCGCGCGGGATGGAAACAATGACGTGTTCATCATGCGGATTGATGGCAGCGATGTCCGTCAGTTGACCTTCAGCCAATCCCCGGATGTCAATTGGCAGCCACGATGGGGGCCATCTCCTTAATCCGTTAGGTTGCTGGTCATGGCTTCTAGCAATGCAATGGTGAGTCGCTTGGTGTCAGGCCCGACCTCCCCTACCGGGCCAACACACGCCGGACATCCTTCAAGACAGGTGCAATCTCGCACCAGATCAAGCGCACTGGTAAGCAGTTCCGCGTGCAGATCGTAGAGCTTGGAGGAAAGCCCCAGCCCGCCAGCCGCGTGATCATATACTGTGAAGGTTGGTGCTTTGGTATGAGAAGATCTCTGCTCTACCAGGACTCCAACATCATTAGGCGAGCACATCAAAAGCAGTGTGGCGATGTTCCGTACGACATGCCCCATCCCGCTGAGTGCACTCCGGGTTCCCCTCGCAGATTCTACGGCTTGATGGCAGCTTCGGCACAGAGTTTGCAGATTTTCTAACTCGTTCGCTCTTCTATAGGCATCGTTTTCCCCAGGCACATACCCAAACTCGCGGAAGGGGGTCATGTGGTGTACATCATGCTGGCGCTCTGATCGCTCAGGTGCGTTGCAGCGGGTGCAGCGATAGCCATCACGCTCACGAGCCTTACCTCGCTGTTCTGCCCAGTTTGGCCCATAGTCGTTTGGCCTGAGGAGAACATTCTGCTCCTCAAGTTGAAGCGTCAAATCCGGTGTTAAGGAAACCCAGTACGCGGTCGTCTCAAACTCCTGCACAGGCAGGTTGATCTGACCGTAGCCTAGCGTTTCGTGTGTATAGCGTTTGATCATCCGGTAATTGGTTGCCTGATGTCTGGCAAGCACCCGACCATGCACTTTCACACAGTCGCCAACTACCTCTGTATCGTACTCTTCCTCAACCTCAATGTCGCTCCCGGAACTGGCATTCGTGTAATAATCTACATCTGCCTCTGCTGCCTGTGCGATCCCGTTTTCCCAATCTAGCGATTCAATAAGAAACTGGCGTCCCTCATGAAGATAAATAGCCCCCTCGTAAACCATGATGGGCGCGCTCTGGCGATCCACTTCTCCTATGACGAGGGGTTCCGCACTGCTGTGATCCTGGATGACCACGGTATCCGTGCTATTAGTGCGCATATTTACATCGGCAGCCGGGTACTGTTCTGATATCCACCGATACATTCCCCCGCTGTGATGAACTTCCCCACCATCAGTCAGCATTTTGAGAATTTCCTCTGCATCCCCAAAAAGCCCGAAGGCTTCTCCATCCGCAAAGGGAAGCTCATAAGCAGCGCAGCGCAGGTGAGTAGCTAAGATCAGTAAGTTGTCCGGATTCACCAGGGCATGCTCCGGAGGGCTTTCAAACAAGTAGCGCGGATGCATCGCAAGATACTGATCTAACGGCGCACCAGAAGCCACAAGAATTCCCGCCGAGATGTCAGATCGCCTCCCTGCACGCCCAAATTGCTGCCAGGTACTGGCTATCGTTCCGGGGTAACCGGCAAGAATGGCTGCGCCCAGTGCTCCAATATCGATGCCTAGCTCCAGAGCATTAGTAGCAACTACGGCACGAACATCTCCATTTCGTAGATCATGTTCAATGGCACGTCGCTCCAGCGGTAGGTATCCGCCACGATACCCTCGCACACTGGCCCTGGATTGACCGTTACGCTCCGCTTCATCACGTACGTATCCGAGGAGGAGTTCTGTGGTGAGGCGTGCTCGTGCAAAGATAATCGTCTGTATATCCGCTGCAAGGAAGTGCCCGGCGATTGTTTTCGATTCAAGGGTATAGCTTCGTCGAAGACCAGAATAAGCATCAATGGTGGGAGGGTTGTAGAGAATAATGTGCTTCTCACCACGAGGGGATCCATCTCGATCTACCAGCACAAAAGGAGCTTCTATCAGGTTCTCAGCAAGCTCCTGAGGATTAGCAATCGTGGCGCTGGTGCATACGAATATCGGGTCGCTTCCATAGAAGCGGCAGATGCGCCGCAACCGCCGCGTGACATTCGCCATATGGCTTCCAAAGATACCCCGATACGTATGGATCTCATCCACCACAACAATCCGCAAGTTCTGAAAGAAACTTGCCCATCGGGAGTGATAAGGCAGAATCCCTATATGCAGCATATCTGGGTTGGAGACGAGGACCCCACCCTCTTTGCGAATGCGTGTACGATGACTCTGAGGGGTATCCCCATCATAGATGTGAAGGGCAATACGCCGATCTGTTTGCAGTCCTTCGATAAGTTCTCCAAATGCAGTTGTCTGATCCTGTGCTAGAGCTTTCGTAGGGAAAAGGTACAGCGCAGTGGCTGTCGGATCTTGTAGGATGAATTGCAGCGTCGGCAGTGTATAAGTCAGTGATTTCCCTGAAGCGGTAGCTGTGACCAATACGATGTTCTCATGGTTGAAGACTGCCTCAATTGCTTCCGCCTGGTGAGTGTACAAGGGCGATAAGCCTTTGCTCCGGAGAAGAGCAATGAGGTCAGGATCAAGTTTCTCTGGAAAGTCGGCGTATTGCGCGGGCCGTTCCGGTAGGCGTTCCCAGGCTGCGACATTCTCCGCAAAGGCGGGATCGAATCGCAGTTGGTTCAAAAGGTCGGATAGTTCCATGCTCGAAGTATTACACGTAGAACGTATGTTTGCAAGACGCTATCCTTCCACCTCGGTATAATCGCCAGCATGGTCTCTCACGCTCATGTCGCCCTCAATGCCCACCTCCTCTCCGGTGAAGCGTCATATCGTAGTGCCGGGATTCATGGCTACTTATTCAATACACTTGCCTATCTCAATTCTGCTGACTCAAATCTGGACTATACAATCTTCACTGGGGCGGGCGTGCTCCCCGAAGAGGGTAGATGGCAGGTTCGCCGTACACGATTGCCCACGCAGAATCCACTAATCCGCATCCTCTGGGAGCAGTTGATTGCTCCCCTTGAGTTGGGGCGGTTAAGGCCCGATCTCCATCATGGGATGGCCTTTGCGCTACCTCTTCTATGGCGTGGCCCATCAGTTGTGACCATCTTCGATCTTAGTTTCCTCCGTTATCCAGAGCGTCTGAGTAAAGGTCGCAAGCTGTATCTCCAATCGATGACACAGGCAGCCGTCAGGCAGGCAAAGCGAGTCGTGGCGATCTCAGAAAGTGGCAAAGCAGAAATCAGCAGGTTGCTAGGAGTCTCTGATCAGCGCATTGATGTTGCGCTACCCGGAGTAAGCGAAATCTACCAACCAATGTTCTCCAAACACATTACGGATTTTCGGATTCGCAACCAGCTTCCTGGGCGATTCATCCTCTATCTGGGAACGCTCGAACCGCGGAAGAATCTGGAAGTCCTTCTACGGGCATATACTGCGCTACCTCAGAAATCTCAGGTAAAGCTTGTATTGGCTGGTGGGCTGGGTTGGCAAACCGAATCAATCTTCGCTCTAATCGAAGAGCTTGAACTCAAACACGATGTAATCCTACCTGGCTACATAACGGGCAGCGACCTTCCATTGTGGTACAATGCCGCCGAGATTTTCGTGTACCCATCAGTATATGAAGGGTTTGGTTTACCGATTCTGGAAGCAATGGCATGTGGTATCCCGGTGATTGCCTCGAATTCGTCTTCTTTGCCGGAGGCGGTCGGGGACGCGGGCATGCTAGTTCCTCCTTCTGAGATCGCTCCGTGGACTCATGCTATGTCGAATCTGCTCGACAGTGCAGAAGACCGTTCCCGATACGGAGAACTGGGGAAAAATCAGGTAAAGTCATTCACCTGGCAATCAACTGCACGCCAGGTTGTATTTTCTTATCGTAAAGCATTGGAACACGAGTAAGTAGCTGCTCAATGTCACCAAAGCAACTTGGTCAAACGGCTGTTGTGGCTGTTGACGTACTCTTCATCAATGTGGCTTTCTTCTTCTCGTATGTCGTTCGCTATGAGATGGGCTTTCCCTATCCAGTCGATCCTCAATACGACGCCCCTTATTTTCCGTCGTATGTACCCTTTGCACTCCTGCTGACGGCGCTATGCCTGCTGTCTTATCGCATCGACGGTCTATATGAGGTAAGGCGCAACCGTCGTTGGGTAGACGAAACCTATCGTCTTGTGACAGGTACAATGACCAGCATCGTAGTGATCATGGCGCTTACATTCTTCCTCCAGCCGCTGGTCTATTCTCGTGGGATGCTCGTGCTGGCGGGGTTGATCATTATTGCGGCATTAAGCCTGATTCGATTGTTTCAGCACCTGATTGCTGCCAATTTGCGTCGCCGTGGCATTGGAGTGGATCGTGTTCTCGTAGTTGGAGCTGGCGAGGTTGGTCGTGCTGTTATCCGCAGCTTGATGGCGAACCCGGCGTTGGGATACTTGCTGATCGGCTATGTGGATGATGATCCCGCCAAGGGTGATAGCGGCTTAGGGCGCATCCGGGGGTTTGGTGGAATCGACAATATCGCTTCTGTGTTGAACACAGAAAATGTAAATGAAGTCATAGTCACGCTCCCCTGGATGTACCATCGCAAAATCATGCAAATCGTAAGCGAATGCGAAAAGGAACATGTGCGCGTCCGGGTTGTACCCGATGTATTTCAACAGCGTATGCGCCGTGTCGATCTAGACAGCCTAAACGGGATCCCTCTCATTGGCTCTGGCCCTGCAACGATGAGTTCAAGCGCTCTCTTGATCAAGCGCATCATCGATCTGGTCTTGATTCTGCTTGCCCTGCCCTTCTTGCTGGTGATCTTCATAATCGTTGGGCTGGTAATTACACTGGATTCAAGAGGCCCGATTCTATACAAGCACCCACGCATCGGGAAAAACGGGCGGCACTTTGAAATGTATAAGTTCCGGACAATGATCGTAGGTGCTGATAAGCTGCAAGAGGAACTACGGGAGATGAACGAAGTAGACGGGCCTATTTTCAAAATCAAAGAAGATCCACGCCGTACCCGTGTAGGGAGGATCTTGCGCCGTATCAGCATTGACGAAATCCCACAACTGATCAACGTTGTGCGTGGTGAAATGAGTATCGTTGGCCCTCGGCCCGGTACACCAGACGAAGTCGCCCAATACGAACCCTGGCAGCGGGAACGTTTGACAGTTCGTCCAGGGTTGACGGGGTTATGGCAGGTCAGCGGGCGCAGCAACATACCCTTTGATGAGATGTGCCTGCTCGACATCTTTTACATTGAAAACTGGTCTCTGGATACAGACATCCGAATTATGCTTCAGACCATACCAAACGTATTGCTTGGGCACGGAGCTTACTAACCCATGCGTCCTTTTCAGGTTTCACCAACGGCGGCTTCTCTAGCAATGACGGAGAAAGAAAGCCAGCAGATAACCGCATTTCTACGTAAATTGGTGCAGACTCCCAGCCATTCAGGGGACGAGGCGCAGCTTGCTACAGAGATCAAGAGTGAGCTAGCTTCTGTTGGCATTACCAATGTTACGACGGATAGTGCGGGTAGTCTGATCGCCTGTCTGGGAAACGGGAATGGCCCTACATTGTTGATCGATTCCCATATGGATACGGTCAGCGGGTTAGCGACAGGCTGGCAACATGGTATGTATGACGCTGTAATAGAACAGAGTCGTGTATATGGATTAGGCGCGTGTGACGCAAAAGGGGCCATTGCCGCGATGGTATCTGCTGCCAAGCGCCTGGTGGAAGCAAACGTCCCGCTGCATGGAACCCTCGCACTTGCGTTTGTTGTTCAGGAAGAACCATGCGATGGCTGTGGCCTCAAAAACTTGATGATCGAAATGGGGCTGAAACCCGATTGGGTAGTGCTGGCGAAACCCAGTGATCTGACGATTAAGCAAGGTCATCGAGGTCGAGTACTGTTCAAGGTCACGACACGAGGACGAAGCAGCCACGG
>JAHEME010000022.1:6843-13692 GCA_024643825.1 Chloroflexota bacterium
CGCGCCCCGATCTCGGTCAAAATGCGATCATGACAGCATCTCGCATCATGTTTGGCATCGACTTACTCTCAGCAACCCTGCCGTCAGACCCATTCCTGGGGCCAGGAACTATCGCCGTTACGCATATTGAAAGTGAAGCCTCCAGCCTGAACGCCATTCCCACTTCCTGCACATTTTATGTGGATCGACGGTTAACGATGGGAGAGATGGTTTCTCGTGCCCAAACACAGATCGAAGAGATCATTCAGCGAGAAGAAATCGATGCATCAATAGAAATCATGGAGTATCAGGGAACTTCCTACACTGGTCATGAATTTCGTGTTCGGGAAGCGTTTCAAGCGTGGGCATTGGATGAGGAAGATGCACTGGTCATTTCTATGGCGCAAACAGCTGCGTCTGTACTGGATCGGTCGATCCCCGTAGGGTACTGGTCATTCTCTACCGACGGAGTCTATACGGTCAACGAGGCGCGTATTCCAACAATTGGATTTGGGCCGGGTGATCCTGATTGCTCCCATAGCGTAGAGGAGTATGTCGTGATTCAGGATGTCGTGCTGGCGGCCCAAATCTATGCAAAGTTTGCGATGCACATGCTATCCGCGAGCTAACGAGTTTGTTTCCCCTTTTTACCCTACGGTATAATCACTTCCTGAGTAGCGCATCCCTGCGCAACATTATCCAAAGTGAGTTGTGCATGACTTCAGTGACTTATCCATTTACTGCAATCGTAGGGCAGGAACGTATGAAGCGTGCCCTCGTCCTTAATGCAGTGTATCCACAAATTGGCGGCGTCTTGATCCGAGGGGAACGTGGCACAGCCAAAAGCACTGCCGCTCGTGCTCTTGCTGCGCTTCTTCCCGAAATCGAAGTGGTTGCCGACTGCCGCTTTGGTTGTGATCCCACCCATCCAGAAGTATGGTGTGATGAATGCCGTGATCGGTCGGCTCAGGGGGAGACGCTTCCCGTCGCTATGCGCCGAATCCGCATTGTCGATCTTCCGGTCAGCGCGACAGAAGATCGCGTGGTTGGTACGCTGGATATTGAGAAGGCGATCCAATTCGGTCAGCGCAAGTTTGATGCGGGTGTGCTGGCAGCGGCCAATCGCGGAATTCTCTATGTGGATGAAGTGAATCTCCTCGACGATCATGTGGTTGATCTCTTGCTCGATTCAGCAGCTATGGGAATCAATGTAGTAGAACGTGAGGGGATCAGCTTCACCCACCCGGCGCGATTCATTTTGGTGGGGACGATGAACCCGGAAGAAGGCGATTTGCGCCCGCAGCTTCTGGATCGTTTTGCTCTGGCCGTTGAAGTGCGTGGTTTGGTGGATGCCCCCGAACGCATGGCAATTCTGGAGCGTCACATTCAGTATGAAGGGAATCCGCTTGTTTTCCGTGAGGAGTGGATGCCGGATGAGCAGCGGCTTTCGGAAGTGATCGCCGCAGCGCGTGAAATCGTGGATCATGTCACCTACACGCGGGAAGATTTGCGGACCATTGCTACGCTCACGGCGAGCTTACAGGTGGACGGCCACCGTGCCGATCTCGTGATCCTGAAGACCGCCCGTGCCAATGCTGCGTTGGAAGGTCGTGAGGCTATCAGCGAACACGATATTTTGATCGCAGCCGAGTTGGCGCTTCCTCATCGGATTCGCCGTGGCCCCTTCCAGGAAGCGCAAATAAGTCTCCACGATCTGGAAGAACGTTTGGATCAGGCACGCACCGAAGCGGAGCAGTCACAGGAATCCGACGAGCAGACCAGCGAAGACGCTTCTGATCAAAAAAAAAACAGCATGATTCGGTAGACGAGGACTCCCCCTCCGAAGAATCCCCGGACGTTGCTCCCACCGACCCCCACCGACAGGATGTTTTCGCCAATCAGGACGCACATTGGTGGGAGGGGGGAAAGAAGATAGAGAGTGGGCAGAAGTTCAAAGTTGCCCAGCGTCTCGATACTCCGCTTGACAAACTGACACGCCGCCAGAGTGGCCGGCGCAGCCGTACGCGTACCGAACGAAAGCGTGGGCGCTATATTCAGGCTCGCCCCGCGAACGGAAAAACCTCAGACATCGCCTTTGACGCTACCCTCCGCGCGGCTGCACCATTTCAACGGGAGAGAGATACCGGGGAAATGGCTTTCGCGGTTCGCAAACAGGATCTCCAGCGCAAGATTCGTGTGAAGCGACAGGCCAACTTGGTATTGTTTGTCGTGGATGCTTCATGGAGTATGGCAGTTGCCGAGCGTATGCAGGCGACCAAGGGAGCCATTGTGTCGCTCCTCACGGATGCCTATCAGCGCCGGGATCGCGTGGGCCTCGTTGTGTTTCAGAAGAATCGGGCACATCTCATCCTTCCACCCACAAACTCGGTGCAGCTTGCCCAGCGTGCGCTGGCAGATATACCCGTTGGTGGTAAGACCCCCCTCGCTGCTGGTCTGGCCCTGGCGTTTCATGTCTTTAATCAGGATAAGCTCTCTCACCCGGATGTGCTGCCTCTGATGATTCTGCTCACCGATGGTGCTGGCAACGTCTCGATTGGATCATTGCCACCACAGGATGAAGCGCACTACATTGCGATGGAGATTCAGATGAAAGGCATTAAGTCGGTTGTAATTAACATGGAACATGCCAGCTTTGATCAGGGGCTGGCACAGAGGCTCGCGGAAAAGCTCGGCGGCCCCTGCTATGCGTTGAGTGAACTCCGCGCCGATGTATTGTATCAGACAGTGCGGCAGCAGATGGTTAGCTCCTGAGCAAAGTCATTCGCCAATATCATCTGCTACAAAGTGGAAGAGTTGGGAATCAAACCAATCTGGTGGGTAGTTCGTGATTGGCAGCTTAAAGTAACTTTCTACCACTCTCCGAAAAATGGGGGCAGCGACACTTGACCCCTGTCCCCCATTCTCCACCATGACCACGACCACGATCTCTGGATTGTCGTAGGGCGCGTAGCCTCCGAACCACGCAATTGGGGGAACTCCCGGCTGCGGGACCTGTGCCGTTCCCGTCTTGCCAGCGACCGTGACCTGCATGTCGCCAAGGCGGTATGTAGCAGTTCCCAGCCCTGGGGTGGAGGCTACTCCTCGCATCGCCTCGCGGATCGCTTGCAGGTCATCTACGGATAGCGACAATGTGTGAAGGACTTCAGGCGCATAACGAATCGACGGATCTTCGCCGATTAACCCAATGTGATCCACAAGTTGGGGCTTATAGATAGTTCCCCCGTTGGCGATGCTTGCGACCGCTACCGCCATTTGCAGAGGGGAAACAAGCAACGCACCTTGCCCAATGGACATATTCACACTGTCTGACAACGTCCACTCTTCCCCTACCTGCTGGAACAACCAGTCCGGATCTGGGACCAGCCCGGCCTCTTCATCGATCTGAAGCCCCAGTTCCTGACCAAAATGATATTCGCGAGCATAGGTGGGCAGAAGATTGTAATCCTGTTGCCCTGTAAGAAACCCGATGTGATAAAAATACGGATTGCAAGAACCCATCAGAGCCTGTTGCAAGGTGATTGTTCCGTGTCCACCCTCCAACCAGTCAAAGCGAATATCATTCGCGCCGAGGTCGTTCCAGATTCCTGTACATGTATATTCACTTGTGGGTGTTAGCAGTCCACTTCCTAGCGCGGTAGACATCGTCACCAGCTTAAATAAGGAACCGGGAGGATAAATGCCCTGCGCAACCCGATTGAAAAAGGGGTGTCGGGGGTCTCTCAGTAGATCAGAAATGTAGGTTCCGTTGGAGAGGGGATGGCTGTTATTAGGGTTGAGTACATTGGGATCAAAATAGGGATAGCTTGCCATCGCAAGGACATTTCCACTATGTACATCAAGAACCACGACAGATGCACCCTGTGCAGAGGGTGCCCACGTATTTACCCCGGCCTGGAAAGCAGAGTCAAGTGCATCTTGCACTGCCGCCTGTAGATCTCGGTCAAGGGTGGTATACAAACTTTGTGCAGGCTGTGGGTCGCGCCGCGCAATCTCAGCGGAAAATTGTCCGCTGGGTGTATAGGCGCTCAAAACTCCGCCACGAGTCCCTGCAAGATAAGTCTCCCCCCACTTCTCCAACCCGCTAAGTCCTACGATTTCATCACCCGTATAGCCGTTTAACTGATAATCGCCAAGCTCCTCCTGTGGGATATAACCCGTGTAGCCCAGCAGATGAGGGGCTAGAACATTGAAGTATCGGCGACCACTCTTCGTAGTCGTGCGGATTCCAGGGAATCCACTCAAGGCCGTCCAGTTGGCCTGCACATTTTCAGCATCTGCGTCGCCAAGAGGAATATTCCAATCAGGCGGATAGTCCTGATATTGTGCTCGAATTACGTCAGGGGTTGTTCTCAGCAGCGAGGCGAGCAAGGCATCCAGTTGATCTTCAACACCGGGGCTAATCTCAGCGGGAATGATGCTGATTGTGACTGTGGAGGCTTCCGCGGAAACTAGCCACTGACCATTGCGATCATAGATGTTAGCACGGGAGGGGTTTTCAACCTCAAGTTGAATCGAATTTCCCCCTGCCAGTTGAGGAAAGATGAGTGTGGGAGACCAAGAGATGCCCCATCTCTCCGTTCCCAATACCAGATTCATAGTCAGGTCTTCTGTGATAGGGCCTAATACCTGAGTATTGTACACAACGCGAAAGGCAACCCTGGCTGTGGTTCCTGACGTATCGGGCAAGGAAGAGAGGGGGATCGCCTGGAGATCGACCAGGGTCATAGTAGAGGCTGTGCTCTCATAGGTTTGCGTGAATTCCTCCAGAGTGTACTCAGCCTGGCTGTTTGAAGTCAGCAAGCTGTACATCCCTTCGTAATTTTGATTCATCCACGCTTGCAGAAATGCTGTAGCTACTCCATCCGGTTCGCCCATATTGGGCGTCGGCGTAGGCCCAGAAAGGGGAAGTATGCTGCCGCCAGAGGGTACAGAATCACGCGGGCCGCAGGCAGTAAGCACGAGAAAAAGAAGAAGAATAGGAAAATAGTGCTTCACAGGATAACCATAGGTGAGATCGCAATTTGACTGGGGCGCTCATTATAGCGGTCGCACTACCGGGCGGCAATGAGGCTGTGTCAGTTTTATGCGCTTCGATAGGTGCAGGGTAAAATCCTCAACATTCTTAAACAGAGTGGTGTTGGAGCCATGCTATGGGTGCAATAAAGCAGGGACTTTCTCGAATCTGGAGCGCATGGAAGGCCTTTGGAAAGTTCATGGGAGACATCGTCGGGAGAGTATTCCTGATGATATTCTATCTCACAGTTGCACTCCCATTTGGGATCGGGGTTCGCCTGTTCGGTGATCCTCTCGATGTCAAAGATAAAACGAAGGGTGCATCATGGATTGAGCGTAAAGTCCATGAACCTTCGATTGAGATGGCAGGCAATCAATTCTGATCGATCACCGGGAATCAAAAGGCCGCGCTGACGTAGTTCGTGCGGCCTCGCCCTCATTAGTGTCAGAGCTTACTCGACAGAGCCTTCTTCCGATTCTGCATTAGCAGAAGGGGCCGCATAATCCGTCGCCAGATTTAAGCGTTGCTCTAATCCCTTCAAAGCCTCTTGCAGCCGTTCCTGACGAAGACTATTGGTAAGATCGCCCCGTGTTCGTTCAAGAACTCCGCGTAAGCTGTCAACCCTTCGTCGCAGCCCGTATGTGATCGCATCCGGGAAGTCAAACGTCATCAGTAGATTGTAAATCCCATCCATCTCATCAAGCAGACGCTCAGCTTCCTGGCTGTGACCGTGCCGGATGATGTCAAGGATCGTACGTCGTAGTTCGCTGGCTGCTTCAGCTAATCCATTCAGATAGGTCGCGCCTGTTACCCCAAGTTCCGTCCAATCGGGCAGGCTCTCCCCGCGAACCAGCGAGTACGTTGCAAAGGCCTCCACATATTCCTTCAAAGCATCCTGGGTATATCCTGAATGATACAAATCCGGATGCTGGGCCACGCCATCCCGTAGTTCTTGAGCAGCCTCTCGGACGGAAGCCAGACTCCCCTGTGCCTCTTCCCAATTTTCACGATGCACAGCCTTGATCGTAGCAGCGCATCGGCGTGTTAACTCACGCGAGCGACTCAAAGCGATATCACGCGCGGCGTTGATCGTCTCGAACTCATCTCGAATGGTATCAGCTATTGTTTCCAGTGTATCTGGCATAGTCACCGCATCTCGTTAAAACGGAATATCTTCCTCTTCAGTGGCATAGCCAGCAGCCCCAGCGTCATACGAGCCACCCGACTCATCACGCCCACCAAGAAACTTAACTTCACGGGCTGTCAACTCCAGTGTGGCGCGGGGCTGACCATCCTGCCCTGTCCATGCCGAGGCATCAATTTCCCCAATCACCATCACTTGTCGCCCCTTCTTAAGAAACTGGTTGGTCGTTTCGGCGAGCTTCCGCCAGCACGTCACCTTGAACCACCAGGTCTTCTCACCTTCCCCTCCGTCCCGCCCCGTCCACTTGCGGTTTACCGCAACAGTAAAGCTGGTAACGGGTGTTCCATCGGGGGTATAACGCATCTCCGGGTCTTTCCCAAGATTGCCAACGATCATACATTGCTGGAACACGTCTTGTACTCCTTTGTGTTATTTTCTTTATCTATATTAGTAGAACAAGTGTACCACAAAATAGATTGATTGATAAGAGCAAAATCAGGATGATGACGGATAATCGGTAGCGTACATGAAAGGCAGATCATACGCAACCTGTAGAGGGATGTCCTACTTGCGGGTGCACCTATGTTTGGTGGAGTCAAGTAGATGAGACGGATAAACGGCCATTTCGATGGACAGTAGTTAAAGAATCAGCGAGATCAGACAGGTTGAGCCGCCGCAGGTGATTCTGGAC
>JAHEME010000451.1 GCA_024643825.1 Chloroflexota bacterium
CCCAGGAAATGCGGACAGCCATCTTGAATGGACACTTTGAGGATTATGCAGAGCGGGTGCTGCACCAGCTTTCCACTTCCGAAGATGAACACTAGATTCTATAACTTACTTCAGTCTACGGATTCGCTATGCCCTATGTGGCGGGCTATCCTATGATGAGACGCTTTGCAATGTTGGTCGCTTTGCTGTCTACAATAACCCTGCAAGGCTGCAAAAAGCTTAGCTTCCCGCAATCCGCGTCACAAGACAACACAATCTACGTAGGAGTTGAACCAGCCACGAAGGAACTAATCGAAGGGATGCTTGCTATTTACGAGGCATCGGAGGAATTACCCACAACCATTCTCGTATTATCTACTCTAGAGGAGACCATCACGGCACTTCAACGGGAAGAGTTGGATTTCGCAATGATCCTCGGCCCGCCAGGTATTCCTACCCTATTCTCAACCCCCATCACCACAGAAACTTTGTCTGCCATCGTGCCCGCAGGTTCCGTTGTTACCGACTTGTCGCGCCAGCAACTGATAGGCATCCTGGCTGGAACCGTCACAAATTGGCACGAGATCGGTAGGCCTGATCAGGCGATCATGGTGATCTCCCCGTCTGAAGAAAGCTCCATTTATCGTGCCTTAACAAGTCATTTGATGCCTATAGCGGAATTTAGCACCTCCTCTTTGATCGCGTTCGATGATTCTGAGGGCGTGCGAATGGTATCCGAAACACCAGGAAGCATTGGGATTGTAAGATCAAACTCAGTGACTTCTCGCGTACGCGTGTTATTCATCCACGATGATACATCGGAGAAAGTCGTACCTTCAGAGCAAACCTACTTTGTTATAGAATCCGTATACTTTGTTGCCCATCAAGAGCCGGAGGGCGAGATTCGACAATTTCTTAAATGGCTACTCTCACCGACTGGGAAGCAAGCCATTGAGCACTTTACGAGCAGCCCGACAGATTGATCCAGAGAAGGTCGGGAATACCCTTTGATGTCCAAATCCCTGGCTCAATCAAGCGTTACCCCTTCAAAGAAGTCTTGCTCACGAATCTGGTTCCCGGCATCGGGGTATGCCCGCATATAGCTGTCTTTCTTGGTCTCCAGCAAAGAACGTAAAGCGCCTATCCACCTGGGCATCCCGAATCCAGAAATCTGACTGGCATGGCATTCGCTAGCGATCTGAGCCGTCTTGCTATAAGCACTAATATTGATCCGTGCATGTATTGGAAATTGATGAGCGGCGATTTCGCGGAGATTGATGTCTCGATTGCGCCCAATTCGCTCTGGGTCTGCGCCCAGAAGGGGCATCACTCGGATGATCTGACGAAGCCAGCGACGATCATTGGTCAGATAATAGAGCTTTTGTGGGGTATAGAGTTGCAGTCCTTCATGTAGGTGTTCAACGAATCTAGTCTTGTCCCCGGCGGCAAAGAATGCTTCCCGCGTGGCTTCATGGGTACGCAAATGATCCGGGTGTCCGTACCCACCGTAAGGATCAAATGTCACGACGACCTGGGGGCGCATCTCGCGAATGATTCTTGTGATTCGCTCTACGACCTCTTGGAGTGGGGCTGCAAACAACGCATCTGGGTGTTCGTTGTCATAGCTTCCCGCCATCCCCGAATCTCGATACCCAAGCAGGATCAGTTCGCTGAGATTCAGTACCTCGACGGCGCAGTGAATCTCAGCCGTACGCAAATCAGCAATCGATTTGTAGCCATTCATAAACTTCGGATCGACCGTACCCGCATCGCCATTCGTGGTACAGACGAGGGTGATGTGAGTTCCCTCACTGGCGTATCGAGCGAGCGTACCACCCATTCCAAAGGATTCATCGTCAGGATGGGCAAGTGACACAAGCATCCGCCTATTGCTGGAGTTCATTCATCATTTCCTCTTCTGTGTGATCCATTGCTTTATCCTTCGGCGTATGAGAGCGTAACCGCTCCTCCAGAAATGAATCAATATCTCCGTTAAGCACTGCCACCAAGTTGTCCGATCTTATGTTAGTCGCCATATCCTCTACATAGGTCGTTCCATACCGAATATATGACCTTACGATGTTTGCCGGATTATGTGAACCAGAGGCCGGGTTGATATCAAGATTCCGCTGGGCGGCAAGGATCGCCATCCCCTCTGTAATGAGATCTTTCGGCATTTGATCACTCACGAGATAAATGAAACGATCTTCATCTCGCAAGGTAATGCAAGCTTTTACAGTAAGGCTCTTTAGGAGAATTCCAACATCGCTTATCTCACTTGTAGTGATTTGTACATTGTCATCCTCAACAACTATTGCAGCCTCTTCCAATTGAGGATAAACGGCAACTCGCGCTTGAACCACTGTGCGCTTTCCTTTGTTTCCTTCATCAGGCTGGACAAGACGATGAACGCCAGCCTCACCGTGCAGCAACTCAACTAAACCCTGACCCTCAATTCGCACCCAGATACCCCCATTTGTCTGCGGCTGTGGTTCTTCTGCGATCACGCTTGCGGTAAGACCTCGCCGTTTTGCCCACTCGCTGTACATCACTGCGATATCTGCCGCCCATTGCCGGGCTGCTGTTCGTCTGCCGCGTGGCTGGATGAGCAAATAACAACCCCTTATATCCGAGAAAAGCAGCTCTGTTTCTGCTCTAGGTAGTTCGCGCATCAGATAGCGATAGCGCAAAGTGGCTTCCTTGAGTTCGTCTGTGCCTCTGAAACCAGCTTCTTCCATTAGATCAAGCAGCTCGTCAAGATTTCGTCGCAGACCATCAATTAATTCCACACGGCGGCTCAGACGCCCTATCGCTGCAAGGTTTGGCTGAACTAGAATCGGATCATCCCAGAAGGTAGGACTCGACATATCCTGAAGCAGCGCGTGAAGCTTGCCACGAGCAAGCTGAATGTCGCGGCTACTCTCAACAGTTTCGACCTGTTTCTTGACTTCTCCAATTCCATCCCGGAGTACCGCCCATGTTAGACGCAGAGGTGGTCGGTCTTCGCTGCCTGGCAATATTGTCGAAGGTTCGGACGATCCACTCTCTTCAGTCCTTGGTGGAAGTACGAGCGCAGAAGCCACACGTTCATTGTGTACAAATAGACGGAGGATCGACCCTGCTGGCGGATCATTGCGAATGAGCTGCTGTGCCAGGGGATATGTGATCGTCTTCTCAATCTGCCGCGATAAATACCGCGCGCCATAGCGTTCGCTATAGCCGTATTCGACAACCCAGTCAATAACCGCCTCATCTACCTCAACTTCAATGCCTCGGTTGATTAGCCCTTCTCGTCGAAACACCTCCTGGACTCTGCGGTAGGCAATCTCTCGCAGCACTCCTTTCGTGAGTGGCTTGAAGAATGTGACCGCGTCTATTCGATTGATGAACTCTGGCGTGAAAAACTGAACCATTTCCTCCCGAATTCGGAATTCCTGTTCGTCAGCAGAAGAGGAAGGGCCAAAACCCAACTTTCCAGCAGATAGCAACCGTGCGCCGAAATTGCTGGTCAGTATTACAATGGAGTTCCGAAGATTGATCGTTTCCGATGCTCCATTCATCAACAAGCCTTCGTCAAACAATTGCAGGAACCGCTGGAACACCTCCGAATGAGCCTTCTCAAACTCATCCAGCAAGAT
>JAHEME010000452.1:0-3024 GCA_024643825.1 Chloroflexota bacterium
CTGGGGCAGAAGATCGATGTGGTGTTCCTGGGGTCATGCACGAACTCACGAATTCAAGACCTGCGGCTGGCGGCTGGCCTTTTGAAGGATCGCAAAGTGGCGGACGGGGTGCGAATGCTGGTCGTGCCCGGATCGCAACAGGTGAAGCGCGAGGCGGAACGCGAAGGGCTGGATCGCATCTTCAAAGAGGCCGGGGCAGAATGGCGCGAAGCCGGGTGCTCGATGTGCATCGCCATGAACGGCGATCAGCTCGCACCGGGGCAGTACGCCGTCAGCACCAGCAATCGCAATTTTGAAGGGCGGCAGGGCAAGGGAGGACGTACGTTCCTGGCCTCGCCACTGACCGCTGCCGCTTCGGCGATCCATGGGCATGTAGCGGATGCACGCGTGCTGATGGAAGACCATGCGATTACGGTGATTTGACCCCTCCCTTGCAACCGTGAGGGCCTGGTTTTGTTGAGTGTCCCCCTCACCCCCGGCCCCTCTCCCAGTAGGAGAGGGGAGACCAACAAGCTAATAGGTCATGGGGATGATGTGGGGTTATCAGGAGGAGAAGGCATTATGGCAGCACAGTTTACGGCACTCACATCGAAGGTAGCTCCGCTGCCTGTCGATCATATTGATACCGACCAGATCATCCCGGCGCGATTTCTGAAATGTACGGATAAAGAAGGATTGGGCAAGGCGCTGTTCTGCGATTGGCGGTATGAAGGGGAAGTCCCGACTGTGGACGAGGCGGATCAGGCCACGCCGCGCGCGGAGTTCATGCTGAACAAGGAAGAATATCAGGGAGCGCAAGTCCTGCTGGCGGGGGAGAACTTCGGCTGCGGCTCCTCACGCGAGCATGCACCCTGGGCGTTGACTGCCTGGGGATTCCGAGCGGTGATCGCTACGTCGTTCGGGGATATTTTTTATAACAATGCGCTGAAAAATGGTCTGCTCCCGGTGGTGGTAGATGCGGAGACTCACGCAGATTTGCTTGATCTGGCAGAAGAATCATCGCTGGCGGAGGTGATGATCGATCTCGAGTCTCAGACTCTCACCCTGCCCGGTGGACAAAGTGCGACCTTCCCGATCCAGCCCTTCGCCAAAACATGCCTGCTGCAAGGGGTGGATGAACTGGGATACCTTTTGGGGTTTGAGGCGCAGATCGCCGCCTATGAGGATGGAAACTATGTCCAGACGACTTAGCGGCGCGGACGTGGTGCAGGTGTATGACACCACGCTCCGTGATGGCACGCAGCGAGAGGGGATCGCGCTCTCGTGCGATGACAAGGTGCGGATCGCACGGCGGCTGGATGCGCTCGGCGTGACGTTCCTCGAAGGCGGGTGGCCGGGCTCCAACCCCAAGGATGCGGAATTCTTTGAGAGGGCGCGGGACATCGAGTGGGAACATGCGCTGATTGCGGCGTTTGGCTCCACCTGCCGCGCGGGAACCAATCCCGAAGATGATGCGAATATCCATGCTCTGCTGGATGCGGATACCCCGGTATGCACAGTCGTCGGCAAAACGTGGACGCTGCACGTAACGGAGGTGCTCAAGACCACGCTGGAGGAAAATCTACGGATCATCGAGGAGAGTCTCGCGTACCTCACGGCACAGGGGCGGCGGGTGATCTATGATGCGGAACACTTCTTCGATGGATATAAGGCAGACTCCGCATATGCGCTGGAGACATTGCAAGCCGCGATTCGCGGCGGGGCGGAACTGGTAGTGCTGTGCGACACCAATGGCGGATCGCTGCCGTGGGAGGTGGAGGAGATCGCGCAGAGCGTCGCTAGTATGGGGCATCCGTTTGGAATTCACACGCACAATGACGGCGAGTGCGCGGTCGCGAACACGCTGGCGGCGGTGCGAGCCGGGGCGATCCACGTGCAGGGGACGATCAATGGCTATGGGGAACGGTGCGGGAATGCGAATTTGTGTTCCATCGTGCCGGACCTCACGTTGAAGATGAGCAAGCGATGCCTGCCGGAAGGCAATCTGGCACAGCTCAATGAGGTGGCGCACTTCGTGGCGGAGGTTGCCAACCTTGCGCCGGATGAACACATGGCGTACGTCGGGCGCAGCGCGTTTGCCCACAAGGGCGGGATTCACGTAGCGGCGATGCGGCGCAACGTGACAAGCTACCAGCACATCGACCCGGAACTGGTGGGTAACCAGATGCGGGTAGTGGTCAGCGAACTTTCGGGGCGGGGCAACCTGCTGAGTAAAGCGGAGGAACTGGGACTCGATGGGGCCAACGGCGATCAGGTGACAGACGTGCTCAACGAGATCAAGGACCTGGAAGCAAGAGGATTCAGCTTTGAGGCGGCGGAAGGATCGGTTGCCATGATGCTGAAACGTCAGCAGCCGGATTATGCTCCCTACTTCGATCTGGTGGATTACACGGTTTACGTCGAACACCGGGACGGGCGTGGGATGGTCACGGAAGCGACCGTCAAGGTGATGGTGAACGACGAGTGTATTCACACGGCAGCGGAAGGGAACGGCCCGGTCAACGCGCTGGATCATGCGCTGCGTAAGGCGCTCTCTCCAAGCTACCCGGCACTGGAGCAGTTCCAATTGGCGGATTACAAGGTACGAATCCTCAACGGGCAGAATGGCACATCCGCGACGGTGCGGGTGTTGATCGATACCCAGAATGCTCATGAACGCTGGAGCACGGTCGGGGCTTCGCCTAACATTATCGAAGCGTCATGGCGGGCATTGGCAGACAGCATCGATTATGGGCTGCACCTGCATGACGAAGAGTTCGCGCCTGCCGGGGAGGGGAGAGCCTTATGAAAGCAGACCTGGTCTTGCTCCCAGGTGACGGGATCGGCCCGGAAGTAGTCGCCGAGGGCCGCCGGGTGCTGGATACCATCGCACGGCAGTACGGGCATACCTTCGACTATGAGGAGCATCTGATCGGCGGGATCGCCATCGATACACAGGGAACGGCCCTCACTGAAGAGACGCTGGAAGCGTGCCGCCGGGCGGATGCGGTGGTGCTCGGCGCGGTGGGTGGCCCGAAGTGGGAT
>JAHEME010000452.1:3034-3616 GCA_024643825.1 Chloroflexota bacterium
GCGAATCTGCGCCCGGTGAAGGTACTGCCCGCACTGGCAGGGGCTTCGCCCTTGAAGGCGGATCGGCTGGAAGGGGTAGACGTGTTGTTTGTGCGCGAACTCACCGGGGGAATCTACTTCGGGGAGCCGCGCACACGAACAACATCGGAGGATGGGATTCGCGCAGTGGATTCAATGGTGTACACCGATGGCGAGATTCGGCGAGTAGTGAGGCTGGCCTTCCAACTGGCGCAGGGGCGACGGGGGCGTTTGACTTCGGTGGACAAAGCCAATGTCCTCGAAACGTCGCGGCTATGGCGGCAGGTGGCAGAAGAAGTCGCTGCTGACTTCCCGGATGTGCGGTACGAGCATCAATTGGTGGACTCGATGGCAATGCGGATTGTGCAGAACCCCGCCTCGCTGGATGTGGTCGTCACGGAGAATATGTTCGGGGATATCCTGACGGATGAGGCTTCGGTGCTGGCGGGATCGCTGGGGATGCTGCCGAGCGCGTCGCTGGGGGACGGATCGCCGGGACTGTACGAGCCGATTCACGGCTCGGCGCCGGACATCGCAGGGAAGGGAATCGCCAACCCGCTGGGG
>JAHEME010000453.1 GCA_024643825.1 Chloroflexota bacterium
CGTGGTTCATGCTGATGAAGAGATACAGACCAAGGATCAGGCTGATGAACGTCGCCGCCGCCGCCAGCGACCGGATTCCGGTGCGCAGGGCCGTAATTCGCGCCGCATCGGCGACCGGGTCCATCTTGCCCTCATCGGGCATCAGGAACAGGATGATCGCCGCCACGACGGGCATAAACGTGATAATCGTCAGAAAAGGAAAGTTCATACTGGCATCCTATCGGTTCAGGTATGCAGCATCCAGAAAAGATTTCGGTTAGGACATCATTCGCGTGACGGTCGCGTTGATCACCGCCACAATCCACGATGGGAAGACGCCGATCAGCAGCATCAGCACCAGCAGCGGAGCCAGTGCGATCACCTCGCGCACGCTGATTTCCAGGCTGCGCCCATGCGCCATTTCCACTGCGCCTTCGTTCAGCGGGCCGTGAAGGACCATGCGGGCCGCTTTCAGGATATAGGCCCCGGTGAATAACAGACCCAGCATGCTGATAGCCGTCATCAGCGTAAAGATCGCCGTCGTCTGCCCGGCTCCCCCTATCGACCCAACAGGCCACACGCCTCGCACCACCATGAATTCGCTTACAAAGCCGTTCAAACCCGGCAGCCCCAGCGAAGCCAATGAAGTGAAGACCAGGATGCCGCCATAGATCGGGGCGACCACCCACAGCCCGCCCATCTCGCGCAGGTCGCGCGTGTGCAGGCGATCATAAATAATCCCAACTAGCGCGAACATCGCCGCCGCGCTCAGACCATGATTGAACATCTGAAGCACCGCGCCGTTGGTCGCAATGATCGCGTCCAGCCGATTCTCAGGGGCGAATTGCCCACCCACACCGACCCAGGCGGCGGCGGCAATCGCCAGCACCACGAAGCCCATGTGGTTCACCGAGCTATAGGCCACCAATCGCTTGAAGTCCGTCTGCGCAAACGAAGCGAACGCTCCCATCACAATAGCAAGCATCGCAAGAACCGCCAGTACAGGGGCAAATTGATGCGCCGATTCCGGGAACAGCGGGATCACCAGCCGCAGGAAGCCATACGCGCCCAGCTTCAACAGCACGCCTGCCAGGATCATCGACCCGGCGGTAGGCGCTTCAGTGTGCGCGTCTGGCAGCCAGGTGTGGAACGGCCAGATCGGAACCTTGATGGCGAACGCCAGCGTAAACAGCCAGAACGCGATGTTCTTGATCACGTTAATGCCGATCCCGGCGAACGTTCCACCCTCCCCTGTAAACTGGGGCCACGCGACCGTCAACTGCGGGATGTCGAAGGTTCCCATCATGAGACCCATGATCTGGATACTCAGCAGCAAACCCAGCGACCCGGCCATCGTGTAGATGAAGAACTTGAAGCTGGCACTGTCGGTTTGCGCTTCCCCAGATGTTGATCAGGAAGTACATCGGCACCAACCCGATCTCCCAGAACACAAAGAAGATCAGCAGATCGAGCGATACGAACACGCCCAGCATACCCATCTCCAGCATCAGGAAGAGTGCCATATACAGATTCACGCGCTCTTCGATGCTCCACGACATCAAAATCGCGAGCGGAGTGAGCAGGGTGGTCAGCATCACCATTGTCAGGCTGATGCCATCCACCCCAATGTGGAACGTGCTGTTCAGCAGTGGGAACCATTGTGCCTGCTGCTCAAAGCACGCCCCTGCGGTGATATCTGTGCAGGGGGCTGCCTGATACCACAGCCACATCTGGATCGCCAGCGCCAGCGGAAGCAGGCTGAAGAACAACGCCGTCCACCGTACTAGGCCCTTGTTCCCCTGTGGGAGCAGCAGAATGATCCCCGCGCCAAGCAGCGGCAGGAACGTAATCAGGGTCAGCAGGTTATTGTGAATGAATTCCATAGAGGGTTTCCCTCGTTAGCGAATAGCGTATGGCTTATGGCAGATAGCGTATGCTTATGGCACATCTACCGCAGAAAGAAAGTCCAGACAAATACGCCCGCCAGCATCAATAGGCCTGCCGCCGCAACAGCCAGATACTGCTGCACACGCCCCGATTGAACATGCTTGAACTGTTCGCTCAGACCGCCGATGCCCTCGGCCAGTTCGTCGCCGGCCCCATTGACAATGTAGGTATCGAAGTCCTTGTTGCGGAACGCCAGCCACTCTGTGCTGCGTGCCACGAAGTGCAAGAACCCGTCGATCAGGCCGCGATCCATCGTGCGGTAGACCACCGCATCGGAGAACCATTGAAAGAACTTGATGAACGTTGCTTCGTACAGTTCATCAATGTAGTACTTGTTCTCAAAGAGCGTGTACAGAGGGCCAAGCGCGCGCTTTAGCGGATCAACCTGCCCGGCGACCAGCGGCTTGCGCACGTACACCAGCCAGCCGACCAGCAGCCCACTGAGCGCAATAATGATCGAGAGCAGCATCGGTGTGAAGCTGAATTCGAGTGCTTCCGGGTGTTCCAGCAGCGTCCCCGCCACGAAGTCGTGGAACAGGTTGGCCCCGAACGGGCTGATCGCTGCCGGGATGCCCACCCACCCCGCTGTAATCGCGAAGAAGGCCAGGACGACCAATGGCAGGTTCATGCGCCAGTCGGACTGCGTAGCTTCTTCGGCGGCAGCGGTGCGCGGCTCTCCAGCGAAGGTCAGGCCGATCTGCCGCATCGTGTAGAATGCGGTCAGGAAAGCGGCTGTCGCCAGCACCACAAACACAATCGGGTTATGCGCGAACGCATCCGCCAGAATTTCGTCCTTCGACCAGAACCCCGCCGTGATGATCGGGAACCCGGAGAGCGCCAGCCCTCCGATCAGGAACGTCCATGCCGTCGCCGGGATGCGGCTCCAAAGGCCGCCCATGTTGAACATATTCTGCGCGTCGAAGTCAATCGGGAAGTGCTCGCCCAGATGATGAGCATGTTCTTCGCCGTGCTCCACCGCATGGATCACCGAGCCGGAACCCATGAACAGCAGTGCCTTGAAAATCGCATGCGTCATCAGATGGAAAGCGGCTGCCACGTACGCGCCGATGCCCAGCGCCGCCACCATATACCCAAGCTGGCTGATCGTCGAATACGCCAGAACCTTCTTCACATCCGGCTGCGCCATCGCAATCGTAGCCGCAAACAGGGCCGTGAACGATCCGATGATCGCCATCGCCGTCATCGGCGGAGTCAGCGCCCCCCCTTCGACCCACCCCGCACTCATCAGCGGGAACATTCGGATCAGCATGTACACACCCGCCGAGACCATCGTGGCGGCATGGATCATCGCGCTAACCGGGGTCGGCCCTTCCATCGCATCGGGCAGCCACGTATGCAGCGGGAACTGGGCGCTCTTGCCAATCGTGCCCATGAAGAGCAGGATGCCAATTGCCCCGGCGACGCTGATTCCCAGGCCCAGGCTGGGGAAGGCAATCGTCTCTGACAGCGAATGCAGGACTTCTTCGTTATAAAGGATGCCACGGAAGCTCAACGTGCCCGTAAACGAGTACAGCCACGCGATCCCGATCAGCATGAACACATCGCCAACGCGGGTGGTCATGAAGGCTTTGATTCCGGCCATCGCGGGCGTGATGCGATCCGGCTGGTTGGCATATACACGGTTATTCCAGAAGCCAATCAGCAGGTACGAGCAC
>JAHEME010000454.1 GCA_024643825.1 Chloroflexota bacterium
CTTTCCAGAAGACAATCGATCATGCTCCTCTATACTCAGATTGCCGAAGATACAAATATCGTTTCGCTCAACAGATTGCACAGTCTGATAACCGGGGTGGTAGTCTGTTTGCGCCAGCCCGAAGGGGCTGAACGTGCCGATTACGTTAGACGCTCGCCGGGCGAGGTAGCAGATCAGAAGCGGCTGTGTGAAATCATAGTGACTGATCATCCTCATCGCATGAAACAGCTGTGAAAGAGAAACTTGGAAGAACGGGGGATCGCAAATGATCAGGTCAAAACGTTCTTCTAGCCATTTCGGGCGGTAAATGTCGTAGGGCTGGAAGCCCCGCAGATGGTTGAAACGGGTGTCAATATCGAGCACTCGTACCGGAATGTCGTGAGTTTCTAATGCCTGCCCCAGAAGCGGTGTACACAGGCAGCAGACAGCAGAGTAGGCGGTTGTAAAATTAGCCAGATGATCAAGCGTTTGTTCATCAAAGAAGTACTGCTCATGGTTGTGAAGCTCGTACATACTTCTCTACTCGATCACACGGGATAGTGTACGGGTGGTGACAAATACCATCAGGATGGTGAGCACGAAGATTGCAAATGCTGGCGGCAGAATTTCTACAATGCCGCCCCCCTTGAGCATCAGGGTGCGTACAATCGACAGATAATGTCGGAGGGGAACAAACCACGTTAGCCACTGCATGAAGCGCGGCAGTCGCGAAATCGGCACAAGATAGCCAGACATGGTGATCGCAACCATCGCCCATACGAAAACCAGCGTTACCGCCTGCTGCTGCGAGCGCGTGATGGTGCTCAACATCAGGGCAAACCCGATCTCGCAAATGAGGTAGAGGATAGTCAGGCTGAATAGCAGTACGAACGATCCACGAATGGGAAGATCAAAGACGACCTGCGTTACCATAAACATCACAATAAAGTCGATGATCCCAATGATCAGGGGGGTAATCGCTTTTCCTGCGATCAACTCCAGGCGGCGCAGTGGTGTGATTGTCAGCATCTCAATCGTGCCAATCTCGCGCTCTCGCACAATGCCCATTACCGCGACCAGCGTTGTGATCTGAAATGTGATGAATGCCAATTGAGCCGTGATCGAGTGAGGGCGCAGGTCGAGCGCCCGGTTAAACAGGGGCTCCACCGAAAGCTCAATTCTGTCGGTACTCGCAGTTTCGCTGTTTATCAGGGATTGCACAGCCCCCTGTGCCGCGCCCAGCGCACGCCCTGCTGTGAAAGAACTGTTTCCTCCATCAAGGATTACCTGAATCTGAGGAACATTCGTGGCGGAACGTGTTCCCTCCATGAAGAGGCGAGGAATCACAACGACGGCCATCAGATCATTGGAATCGATCAGCCTCTGCGCTTCCTCCATGCTTTGTGGATAGCGCACTACTTGTAGCTCACTCGTATTATCCAGGGCGGCAATGATCTCGCGGCTTAACGGCGAGAGATCATAGTCGATGATGCCTACCGGGATGTCTACAATATCCTTACTAATGGCGTTCCCCAGCATGACGAGTTGCAGCATCGGCCCTAAAAGAGCAAAGATCAGCAGAACCGGGTCGCGCCGAATCTGTATCAGTTCTTTGGTAACCAGGGCAGCCATTCGTTGAATCATGAGTTCGCCCTATTGAACTTTTTTGGAAAAGAGTGCTGTACTCACCACCAGCGCGATCAACCCCATCCCGAATAAAGCCAGCGATTCGGGCAGCAGCGCCGAGACGCTGAGACCCTTGAGGGCAACCCCGCGCGAGATCACCACAAAGTAGGTCGCTGGCAGGCTGTAAGAAGAGATCAGCGATCCGATCGAGGATCGGTCGATGGGAAAACTCAACCCTGTCTGAAAGAAGCTGGGAATGAATAACAGAAGCAGTACAATTGAGGTTGCTGTTCGCTGGCTGGAAACGAAGTGTCCAACGATCAGACACACCCCCATAGAAGCAAACAGGTAATCGGCAGTGAGCAGCAGATAGATCAGCAAACTTCCTCGAAAAGGAACCTTGAACCAGAACACAGCAATGCCTAGCGCCAGCAAGGTCCCTATCAGCCCCATGCTGAGGTAAACCACCAGCTTCCCGATCAGATATTCGCCGCCGCGAATGGGGGTCGAAGAGAGTGTTTCAAACGTCCCTGTCTCCTTTTCCCGCGTCATCCCCAGCGCAACCGCCATCGCTGGCAAGATCAATACCAGCGCCATCAATCCCGGAACCATACTGTATTGAGATTCCAGATTCGGATTAAACCATACTCGCATACGCACATCAAAGGGGATGTATGCGTTTCCTGTTAGCGAGTGTGTGTATACTACCGTTCTTTGCTCGATTGAGTTGGCGATCTGCCCTGCCGTCGAGGGGTCAGTACCATCCACAATCAGGCTGACCGGGGTGCGGTTTCCTGCCGCGAGGTCTCTGCCAAATCCAGGAGGGATAATCAGCACCGCATCCACGCGGCTGGCCCGGATGAACTCCTGAACTTCGGCATAGTTTTGTGCGACCAACTTCTCAGTGAGGTCGCCGTCGGCGGTCAGCGTACGGATGTATTCAAACGATTGTGGTGATTGATCCTGGTTCAGGATCGCCAGGTCTGCTTCCTGCACATTGAAGGAGAAGACATAGGTGAGCAGGGTCAGCAGCACCGCAGGGGAAAACACAGTTAAGAATAGAAAGCCAGAGTCAAACCAGATGTGCTTGTATTCTTTGATGATCATCGCGGCAACGCGCCGCAGGGAGTTCCACACGAGAAGCGAATTCCTAGGATGTCAGTGTGAGGAAAGCGGCATGATCATAACACAGAATCGCCTCTGCGCTACGCGACCACTGCCGGACAAGAGACCTCCCGCACGACAGGATTTTGCCGCGAAACCATCCCACTGCAACAAAAAAAGGCGCAGTTCCCCGCGCCTTGTAAGGACAACCAAGCACTTCACTTGTTAGAGAAACGATACCCCACCCCGCGCGAAGTCAGAATGTACTCAGGATGGTTGGCGTCTCTTTCCACCTTTTTCCTCAGGTAGTGAATATACAACTTGAGGCTGTCGATGGCGTCGCCATACTCTGGCCCCCAGGCATCACTGACCAGCTCCTGCCGGGTAATTACGCGGCCTGCGTTACGAGCAAGGACGCTCAATAAACTGAACTCTTTGGGAGTCAGGTGACGCTGCTCATCATCTACAATCACTTCCCGATTCAGAAAGTTGACTCGGAAGCTCCCCCCATTAAAGACCAGTTCTTCAGACATCGAGGTGTTGGGGACTCGGCGCAGGTGTGCGCGGATGCGGGCTACGAGTTCGTCATTATCATACGGTTTAACAATGTAATCATCTGCCCCCATCTCAAGGCCCTTGACAATATCCTTCACGTCGGCCCTCGCGGTTAGGAAGATGATGGGCATATCAGAGAGTTCGCGGAGTCGGCGGCAGACTTCCCACCCATCCATATCCGGCATCATGATATCCAGCAATACAATGTCCGGGTGGCTGCGGTAGGCTCTTCGCAGGCCATCTTCTGCGCGATATGCTTTTACAACTTCAAACCCTTTGTGCTCAAGGAGGAGGGTGAGCAGCTTGACGTTTGTTTCCTCATCATCAATGATGAG
>JAHEME010000455.1 GCA_024643825.1 Chloroflexota bacterium
GACCGGGGTTGGGTTGTCGATCTTTAAGCCCCCGTCTGGTTTGGTATCGATGGTTGTGCCCTCAATAAGTGGAACGGTAGCTGCGTCGAGGTAGACCACAAGATCGCCAGCCTGCAATACATGATCGTCTTCTGATCGATCTGACAGCGGCACGGTGCGGAAGTCATATTGAAAGCCCTCTATGGCACGCCCGATAATTCGCAGACGGGCGGCATAACCGTTCAGGCCGCTCGTGCTCATCGCAGATAGCAAGTAATTCACAGCAGAATCGGTGATTGTTAGCAAGCCGATGCCTTCTTCCTTTGTCGTCGCTTTCTGCCTTGAGTATATCGACCACGCCATAGGAGATGCTACCAGCCTCTGCTACAATACGAATAGGCTCTGATCACATCCAGGAGTGGGTTTGATGGAATTCACACGCCAGCAGCTTTATGACTTGCTCAATCGGCCCAGCCCGCTGTGGCTCTCCCGCGCTGATCTCAGCGACGCCTATCTGGATGGGGCCATTCTAACCGGAGCAAATCTCAGCCGCGCGATTCTACAGGGTGCGTCACTGGTCGCCGCCGATCTCACACAGGCCAATCTGCTATCGGCGAATTTGAGCAAGGCAACGGCTACGTGGGCCAGCTTCTACGGAGCAACCCTGCAAGGGGCAAACTTGCATCAAGCTGATCTCAGCGGGGCTAACCTGGAAAACGCAAATCTGTTCGAGGCGAATTTGTACGGGGCAAACCTGGAAGACGCAAATCTTGTCGGCGCTGATCTCCGTTCGGCGAAAATGCAGAACGCGAAGGTCACGGACGATCAGCTTGCACAAGCAGCATCTCTGGAAGGGGCTACTTTACCCGATGGCTCTACGGGGTAAACCCGACGCCCCACCTTATTGGGCGAGCCGATAATAGCCTTTAGAAACCCGTTCCAGATCGTCGTATTTACGGGCGTGATTCTTCGGGGCATCCACACACATGCGGCTCACCACGTTGGTACGGATCGTGTTGCGCCGATATTCCGTCCCTCTGGTGCGCATGCAGTTGTAAATATCCTCAAATGTGAAGAACTTCTTCCGCCGCGCAATTTGCATCACACACGCAAGAATTTCATCTCGGCATGTCATTGTGCTCACCTCCCCAATGCTCGGAGGTACACCCTCTGAAAACGCGCACGTGTTGACTCTATTGTAGATCAATTTTGCGAACGTGCTGGCGTGTTTCGCACACTCCTCTGTCAGGATAGGCTGATGTAGACCGCGAAGCACTAGCGAGGATAACGGCGAAGACCCAGCAATTGAAGTACAGCATGGAATACAAATCGAGGGTTGTGGATCACGTAGCGACGCCACAGGCGACGTGGCTCTGAGATCAGGCGGAACAACCACTCGAAGCCGCTACGCTGAATCCAGCGTGGCGCATGGGGGATGCGTCCGGTGAAGAAATCGAAGGCAGCGCCGATGCCGATCAACACGGGCGCATCGAGTTTCTCTCGATGGTCGGCCATCCATTGATCCTGTTTGGGGCTTCCCAATCCTACCCAGATAATATCAGGCGCTGCTGCGTTGATTTCGGCGATGATGGCATTTTCTTCTAATGCGCCCATCTCGCGGATAGGGGGAGAATAACTCCCGACTACCTGCAAGCCAGGGAAGCGTTGAACTATCACCTGCGAGCACTGCGCCGCACTGCTCGCGTTTCCGCCATAAAAGTAGCACCGATAGCCACGATTAACTGCTACCTGCGACATCGCTAGCAGCAGATCAGGGCCATAGACGCGATCTACGTTTCTATGCCCCATCAAACGAGCCATGAAGACCAACGGCATTCCGTCGGGAGTGACCATCGTCGCGTGATTGATGCGCGCGCGCAGGGTGGGATCGTCAAAGGCACGCATGATCGTATACACAGTAGTGAGCACTACATAAGCCTTGCTATGGTCTTCAATCCAGCAGGAGATGTGTCGTACAGCATCATCCAGATTAATCGCGCTGATGGCAACGCCAAGCACATCGAATTGATCGGAGGGATTGCACGGATTGTGAGGAAGAATAGGGTCAGCCGGAGGTATACTCATAGCTGACCATTGTACCAGAAATTACAGATGAGCCTATTAGAAGAGGCCCCAGTCGCCGCCTGCGCCCTCTTCCATGAAGGTTGGGTCCCAGAGTTCAGAACCCATCTCAATGGTAGCCGGAACCCCGGCGACCTGCTCGGCGACACGACGCGACTGCTCCAGTAACTGCGGGCCGTACGGACAGAAGGGTGTAGTGAGGATCATCGTAAGGTGCACGCTTTCCGGGCTGGTTTCCACCTTGCGTACCAGGCCGAGTTCGATGATATTCAACCCGATCTCCGGATCAACCACCTGCCGCAGCCCTTCGATGACTTCTGATTCTTTGGTGAGAGTGTCTGTCATGATTCCGCCTTTGAAAAGAATTCTGTATAAACTGTCAGGCTTTCTGCAACCCATAGGCGCAGGAGAGATCGCCAGCGAGTAAGCACGATCCTTTTGCGCCATCGGCATCAAGCAGGGCGCTGATTAGTATCTCGTCTATCTGGCAAACTTCTGGCTGGCGTTTTTCCCATAACACATAGGGACAGGCAAGACTGTAGTAGTGCAAGGGACGGCCAATGGATTGACGCTGCTCGCGCACATCGACAAGGCCCTCCGCCTGCAAGCCGTTGAGGTGATGGCGCACAGTAATCGCCTTGACCCCGACAGTATCTGCGAGGTCTTTGACGGTGGCCTGCCGAAACGACTTCAATGCGCGAACAATTGCCTGCCGAGTTGGGTGCATCACAAACTACCTATACGTCCTAATTTTATGAGGGTAAGTATAGCAAAACGTCGGAGAGGCGTCAAAATAATCATGATAAATATCATGCTTATTGACACCCCCCAGGCTGCATGCTATACTCCGGTGGTCTGTTAGCTTGGTCAAAAGTGCCAGCGACAGGCACAAATTTTTCTCTGAGACGAGCCTTTGTGCTCTCCTGATGATCGTGGGAGGCCGCGGTATTATGACTGTAGCTCTGGAGATTCGAAATCTCCATGTTCGTGTGGAAGATAAGCCGATCTTAAAAGGCGTTGATCTGACGGTAAAACAGGGTGAAGTCCATGCTCTGATGGGGCCGAATGGGTCGGGTAAAAGCACGCTGGCCTATACGCTGATGGGCCACCCGGATTACGAAGTAACGAGCGGCCAGATCATCTTTGATGGGATCGATCTGCTGGAACTGGAAGCCGATCAGCGCAGCCGACTTGGGCTGTTTCTGGCGTTTCAATACCCGGTGGTGATTCCGGGGGTGACGCTGGCGAACTTCCTGCGGCAGGCAATGAATGCACGCCGAAAAGCAGAAAACCCAGAAGACAAGGGAATGCCGATCCCAGAATTCCGGCGTGTGCTCAAAGAGAAGATGGACATGCTCCAGATGGATCATGGATTCGCAGGACGCTACCTGAATGAGGGCTTCTCCGGTGGTGAGAAGAAACGCGCCGAGATTCTTCAGATGGCGGCGCTGGAACCGAAGATCGCGGTACTGGATGAAACCGACTCCGGTCTGGACATCGACGCGCTGCGGATCGTATCCGAAGGGGTCAACAAACT
>JAHEME010000456.1 GCA_024643825.1 Chloroflexota bacterium
TAACACAGGATGAAAGACACAATCAATTTGACTCGCTTTGACAGCATAGATGATAGGAGCGAATGGGAGGTAGCAATTCCCGAATGCGAGATGGGATGAATCCTCGTTCCACTCGTGCATCGGGGTTGTACAGAGCCGATCTCTCCGGGGTATGAAATTTCTCTGGCAGTTCGCCCAAAACGATTGCAGATCCATCAGTCGCCCTGGTCACAAAGATCATCTCGTCCCAATGATAGAATTCCGGCTTGACGTAGAACAATCGATCCTCCACAGGGTCAAATTCGATTCCCTCCTTAGTGATCTTCCACGAATGGAACCGGACATTATCGGTTGTGATCAAGCCTGCGGCGCGATCCTCATACAGGTAGCGCATGGCATACTCGAACCCCCATCCAGAGATAAAGGGGGCTTCATTCTGGGACGGATCTTGAATCAGCACAAACAGCGTGTTCTCCTTCACAACAGGCATTTGATTCGCCAGGGAACGCACAAAGATCGCCTCTTCGTCCCATATGGCATCGTAATAATATAACTCCTGCTGCATTTGGGCATTCGCCTGAACCCCGTAGAGCGCCACCACGACAAGGGCCAGGTTTTGCACAGTTAGACGAACCATCGAGCCAGGAATTCCTTGAGTGATGGCACACACAAAGGCTGCGATTATGATCGCTTCGCCTACGATGGAAATCGTATGAATACGGTCGATTCCAGCAATGAGTCCGGTCGGCAGAAAGGCGGCAAAACCAAGAACGGTTACTGCAATGCCGACAATCAACCAGGAAAGGTAATGTCTCGAGGTGCCTTCATTTGAGTCGCTGGAGCGCGTTGGCAGGGATCGGAAGCCCAGAAGAGTGGCGGCAATCGTGATCAGGATGGGGAGCCGGAAGGATAATGACTTTTCAAGTGGGAAGCCTAGAAGGGGTCTAAATACGGCCATAAACTGCCATAACGTGTCGCGCGCCATACGCAGCGGATTCAAGTCCGTGACAAGCCGCTGACCGTAGGTTGACCCGCCTAATCCAAGAAAGGGGCGCGCATACCATAACGAGGCCAGGGCAATGATCCCAATCCAGCCGACCAGCCAGCGTGCCCGTGATTTGGTCGGAGACTGAACAAGTATTGTCTCGATCACTGGCGCTCCAATCAGCACAGGCACTACTGATTCCCGCATTAGCAGTGCACTCACAGCAAAAATGATCGCGATAACAAGCAGCCAGGATCGGTTATCTTCTAAACTGCGGAAGTATAAGAGCAGAGCAATTAGCGCGAGTAGGAGACTCCCCAGGTTATCAGAGCGCATTTGGAAAGGTTGAATCACAAACCAATCTGGGACCGTGAACAACAGTGTCAGACTACCGCAGGCCAGCGCGAAGTGCGCATCCCTGTCGAAATGGCGCACGAGCAGATAGACAAGGAGGGAAATCCCGAACTTCAAAAACAGGTGTGCAATATGTGCTCCAATGAGGCTGGTACCAACGAGCTGATATTCCACAAACAATGCGCCCATCGCCAGAGGGCGCGGGCCGTAGAGGGTGGAACCTCGATAGACCGTATACGTGTGTGACCATTCGTCAATTCCAACAAAGTTTCCATAATCAACGACGAGGAAGGAAACGAGCGTGATAGCAGCAAGGATCAGCAGCGCCCACACAAGTGTCTTTGTGCGGTGGCTAACCGAAGGGGAAGTGATCATCGAGAACCTCGCGTGTACCCGTACGGATGCCCCATTGTACAGAATATATTCAACCTAATCCTCTGTTACGGTAGCAAAATTGGCTGCACCGACTGGATCGGTGGCAGCAGTTCACGGATGCGCGGAGTAATGAATCCGCGTTCGATGCGGGCATACGGATCATACTGTGCCGCGCGTTCTGGGGTGTAGTAGGTTTCTGGTAGCTGCTCAAGAATTCTGACACGCGCCTCGCGATCTTTCGCGATGAAAATGATCTCATCCCACCTGTGCCGGCTGTGCTTGGCGCCGACGAATCCGGTTGCGACGAGAGCCGGATCGGGCGTGATCTCGATTCCTGAGTCGCTGATCACCCAATCGTGAAACCATAGTTTATCCCGGTCGATCAGCCCAACGGCGCGATCTTCGTAGAGATAGCGCATGGCATATTGGAATCCGAAACCGGCGAGGAAAGGCGTCTCCGGTAGATCTGGATTCTCGACATAGAAAAACAGCGTATTCTCCTTCACCTGTGGAGTCAGGTTCGCCAGCGAACGGACAAATACTGCCTCTGTATCCCAGGTTAGGTTATAAGAATACAGTTCATTCTGAACTGTGCTCACCATTGAGGTGGAAAGGATAGCGATTAGTGCCAGTCCAGTGGCTTCGACGGCGTGTCGAAAATTTGCCCTTGCTGGTAGCGTAGAAAACATCCTGACAATGCTGGCTAACGCGATGGCCTCACCTATTGTCGAAAGGTTCTGTACCCGATCTAGAGCAGTACTCAGCCCGGTAGGAAGAAACGCGGCAAAGCCCAGCCATGCCAGTACTATACCGAAGGTCACCCACAAAGCATACCCGGCGAAGGTGTCTTGAGTAGGCTCAGTTGGCAGCCTGTGACGAGCAACGACGACACAGACGATCAGCACGCCTGCGGTCAGCATCTCCGCAAGTCTATTCTGAGCGAGAAAATCTATTCGACCCAGCGCCAGTTGCGAAAACGCAAAGTGGAACTGGGTCCATGTCGCATTGATCATGCGGAGTGGATTCAGGTCTTGATATAAACCTGTGGCATAGAGTTTTGGGGCCAGACCTATCAGCGGAAGAACATAGTGCAGCGAAGCCCCCGCTACCGCGAGCAGAAACAGCGCCACAAACACGATGCGCCGTCGGGTGAATTTGCGCTGGCTCAGGAACACCATGACGGCGAATCCGCCCAGCAGCGGCACGCAGGCTTCGCGGATCAGCACGGCGACGGCAGCCAGCGCCAGCGCCAGAATCAGCCAGACGATCCCATCCTCTTCCAGGAATCGCGTTACCAGATACAGCGTCGCCAGGGTTGCCAGCAGATTGCCGCTGTGGTCGGAGCGCGCCTGCAAACTCAGAATCGTGTACCAGTCGGGGACGACGAACACCAGAAACAGGGCCGCGCTGAGAAATGCCAGCGCCCGATCGCGCGGCTTCAGCCGATCCATGATCAGGTAGATCAGGATCGCTTCGACCAACCGCACGCCCAGATTCACCGCATGCGAGGCGAACGGATTCACCCCGGTGAACGGATACGTGAGGAATAGCGCCAGCGCGCTCAACGGGCGGCCCGCATAGATCGTCGATCCCCGTGAAGCGGTGTAGGCATGGGGCCACTCGTCGTAGCCGACGAAGTTCCCATAATCCACCAGCGCAAAGGCGACGAGCGTAATCGCCGTGAGAGCCAGCACGACCCACAGAAACGTTTTCGTGCGCGATCCGGCGGAAGCAGAACGCATCATGGTGGGTCTCACTCACATCCATACGGATGCCACAGCGCGCGGTACACGATCAGCCCATCTCGATCAACCGGGGGGCACAGCGCGCCGGAGGCATCCGCCAGCCGTGCGATCATATCCCGCTGATTGCTGTCAAGTAGATCGCCATGCACCACCACATAC
>JAHEME010000457.1 GCA_024643825.1 Chloroflexota bacterium
GTGCTTTTGAACACGAACCGAGATGCTCACCATGCCACCTGCCAAACACAGTAAATTGGCCCATGTTTCAAGTGCATGTAATGCTATAGCTATCCCTCTCGCATTCTTTGCTTCCAACGTAATTTCGCCAAAGAAGAGTGTCTCACCAGCAAGCTCAAGCGTAAACACGCTTTCTGGTATCTTTGTATTAGGTGCTTGCTTGACAACTCTTAGCTTTGACGTGGGCGGAAAAACTCGGATAGTTGCGTTCGGAAATCCGAACTGAATAGGTTTATGACATTCGAAGTTGCCACGAACTTCGAACGGTATACTTCCACGTTCGAATACATATGCTTGGAAATCCGGGTCATCTGGATAATTGAGCCTGCTCTGAAAATCCTCAAAAGTGGGGGTGCTCATAGAATCGCCTTACCTGTCCCAGTTTGCCGATAACGATTAATGTTACCATAAACACGGCATCCACACGCCCCATCACCGATCCGTGACAGGTTGCTCGATTCGTCACGATGTTCGCGACGACACCTCTATCAAATCCCGTGTCACAAAACTCGTGAAATGTGTAATCAACTCGCAGCGGAAGCGGGGGAGTCGCTGCGGCGTTCGCGCCATTCCCGCACATGCGGCCAGACCATCATTGTTAGCAATGCCATCGGCAGGATGATGGCGATTCGCACCGCGTCGATACCAACCAGAGGGAATCCCAGCATCCACACATACGAAAGCGGAATCGCCCACCACGGCCCCATGAACGCCAGAAATACAAAATACGAGTACACGCCGAACCACGGCAGCGTGATCGCCGAAGCCAGAAGAGCGACGGTGGTTTGCTCCCTCACTCCACGCACAAAAATCAACGCCCCCAATGCCACCACCCCGTACGGGAAGATGGCTGCTACTCCCCACGCAGGCAGCGATTCAATCGCGCGCCTCCCGCTGAACCAGCGCAGCGGCCAATCCGGCCCCCACACCACCGCGCTGGCGATCAGCAGCAATGCAGGCACGAGCAACGTGCGCCAGCGGTCGCGGTCATGAATCCACAGGATCAGCATCGGCACCACAGAGAGCTGCGGCTTCACCGATGCGAGTACCAACCCGGCTCCACGCACATACGGATTCTTCGAGGTCAGGGTCAGCACCAGCCCGACCAGCACCACCGCATCCACCTGACCCAGCCACAGTTCCCCGAACATCGGGAACGCCAGCAGCGGCACGAACCAGGGAACTTCCAATCGGCGCGCAGCCCAGATTGTCGCCCCAATCGTGAATCCCGACCACAACGCCCGCAGGATCGCCGGGGGGATGAATCGAAACGGGAAGAAGATCCAACTCGCATACCAGGGGTTGAGCGCGCACTCGAAGCAGCCCTTCGCCAGCGGGATATAGTACTCCACGAGGTCCTGCCCCGCGCCATAGATGAAGTAGAACACGACCATAGCGAGGATCGTGACTTCAACCTCGATGGCGCGGCTTAACGGCGAACGCAGAAAGCGCCCGTACCACGCATCGAGTCGGCGGCTGGTGCGGTCAATCCACGCGAGGGCCGGGTTCACGCGCGCCTACTCCACGATGATCAGCACGGGGCCGCCCATCGAGTAATCATCCGGGTGGGTGAAGTCGCGGCCCGGCGCTTCGGGCAGGGTGATATGATAGAAGCCATCGATGTTCGGAGCCAGTGGCCCGAACTCGCCAGCCGCGTTGATCAGCGTGGCTCCCGGTTTGCCCGATGGGATCGTCACCTCGGCGGCATGCCCGGAACGCGAGTACACGGTCACAATGCGGATTCCATCGGCGCGGCGCATTTCGTTGATCACCACATCACCGCCCACAATCGTGCGCTCTGAGGAGACAATATCGCGCATCACGTTGACGGCAGTCGAGAATGCCCAGTAGCTCGGTCGGCGGGAGAGATCGACGCGGATCAGCCCGAAGGCGTGGTCGGCAAAGTCGTCGGCAAAGCGATAGACCATCAGCCGACTCGCGCCGCCCGCGTGCGCGTTGCTGATCGATTGCAGCATGTACCACGCCTGCTCATCCTCGGTGGCCCGATCCCAGCCCGGTTCGTCCGACACGACTCCATAGCCGCGCACGGGGACTCCGGTCTCGGTGAGCCAGATCGGTTTATCCGCCATGCCATACCGAGCCAGGGTCGTGCGCGCTTTCACTGGCAGCGAATACGATAGTTCCGGCCCCATGAAGGCATGCACCGATACGCCATCGAAGTAATAGTTGTGCTCGGCTGCGCCCGGATCGTACTTCGCGGCCTGCACCACCGCCGGGAAGAATCCGGGGTTGACCAGCAGAGCCATGCTGCCCATCGAAACTCCGGCCTCCGGGTCGGCAGCCTTGATCGCCTGGTAGCACGTCCGCATCAGCTTGTAGTAGTCACGCGCGGAACGATTCCAGTACTGGCTGAGGTCGGGTTCGTTCCAGATTTCGTAGCTGGCGACGGTATCCTTGTAGCGGCTGGCGAAGGTATAGCACCAGTGTCCCCAGCCATTGTTGGGATCATCCCAGGCGAGGTCGTAGCCGCGCGGAACCAGGCTGCCCGTCCCTGGATTCGCCAGCCAGAAATCGGGCGGGTTGTGCAGAATGGCATGTACCTGGAATCCGGCGTTGTGCCACACAGTCATCGGCGTATCGGAAGGAGTCCAGATCCACTCACCGGGGGCGATCTCGTGATCGCGCCAGCTAAACTGCCAGCGCATGGTGCGCGCGCCCGTCTCCAATGCAATCGGAACCCACGGCTCGAAGGGGGTGACGAAGTTCAGCCCATAGAAGTCGGTGGGCGGGGGCAGCGCCTTTGCCCGTGACGCGGGCTGCGCCAGAAATGCGCCGATCACGGCGGCGGCGAGCAGACTTCGAAGGGCTGTCGCCCACAGGCGGCGGGTGGTGAGTGGCATAAGTCCTCCTGAGTGTGACTGCGGCTAGTATGGACTCAGTTGTTGAGATGCGCAATGGGAGGAGAGTCCGGGCACGAAGCGAATCGGACATCCTTGCGGAAATCAAACGCGCATGGTACACATTGGCGGCACCATTGTGGAATCCACCCCGGAGAGAGTTTGTGTCCAACCGACTTCGCTTTGTGCCGATTCTTCTGGTGATTCTATGGACGCTCTCACTGGCAGGGATGGTCGTCCTGGCCCTTCATGAGAGCACTCCGCCCGTGATTCTGGGACTCTATACTCGTCAGTTTGCCTTAGTGCTCCTGGCGTATCTGGGATACTTTATTGCACTCACCGTGATCACCGCTTCGATTCTTTTTCCCGCGTCGCGCATCGCAAGCGTTGGCCCGGCCATCGCTCGGCGATTCAACCTTACGCCAGAGGTTAAATGGCTGGGGCTGGGGCTGGCGGTTCCGCTGATCGGATTCATCCTCTTCGCCTATCAGCGAAGCGATCTGCACGAGGAAACCCTGACCGCCATCGCGGTCCACATCCCCGCTGTGGTCATAGGCGTCCTCGCGGTGACGGGGATACGTTCTTTGCTCATCGCACATGGAACGGATCAAGAAAGTGGCATCGATGTCTCGTGGTTCCAGAAGATCGAGTCACAGGTCGCACGGGTCGCCGACTGGCTGTCTGTGGGGCATCGTGGAGA
>JAHEME010000023.1:0-1724 GCA_024643825.1 Chloroflexota bacterium
CATCGACTTGGCGCGGATGGTCTCCACACCTACCTCAGCAATGATGTCAATGCCGGGCTGAATGGCATAGAGATTGGGGACGGCAGGCGTGCCGTTCAGCAGACGAAAGGCATCCTCACGGAGATCGATCTCTCCGACCTCAAAGGCAAACGGTCGCTTGTGCGCCATCCACCCTGTGAGGCGCGGGCGCAGCGTCTTGAGGTAATCCGGGCGAGCATACAGGAAGATTCCGCCGGGGCCGCCGCACATCCACTTGAGAACGCCGCCCATATAAAAGTCAGCGTTGAGCGCGGTCACATCCACCGGGACAATGCCGCCTGCGTGGAAGCCATCGACGATCACCATCGCGCCCACGCTGTGCGCCTTTTCGATGATCGGGGCGACATCGACGATATACGCGCTGCGAAACAACACATGGCTGACGAGAACGAACAACGTCTTCTCGTCAATCGCATCGACGATCTTTTGCTCCGGGACGCTGGTGCCGCCATCTTCGCTCTCTACCATCTCGATGCGCATATGGTCAGGGAGCATCCCTTGCAGATTGTAGTAATCTGAGGGAAAGATGCCGCCTTCGATCACGACCTTATCGCGCGGGCCAGCGTAATCGAAGCACGAGAGCAGGATGCCCTGAGCGATAGCGATGTTCTGGTGTATGCTGATCGTGCTGGGCGGTGCGCTGAGGATGCGCCCCACCTTATCGCCAACTTCCACGTTGAGATCCCACCAGCCCTCGCCCCATGCCCGTATTCCGCGTGTGGCCCAGAACTCTGCATATTCGTGCATCTTGTCGTAGACGGCGCGGGGCATGGCTCCCAGCGAGTTGCTGATCAGGTAGTTGGTCGTGGCGAGAATCGGGAATTCGTCCCGCCATTTCAGTAAGGGGTCGGTTTCTGGCATTGAGGTCTCCATAAACGGATGTTCTGTTTTCTATTCGCTTATCTGCATGGAGCGTGCCGTATGTGCGACAATCTCAACTGCTGCATCGATCTCATCCAGCATCGTCTCGTGCCCAACGGAGAACCGAACTGTACCCATCGCGTAGTCAAGCGGGACGTTCATCGCTTGCAGCACCCCGGAAACCGTAACGGAATCGGCGTGACAGGCGGCTCCTGCGGAAGCCGCAACCTGATCGGCAATCGCTGCCAGCAGGGTATTGGCCTCTACTCGGCGGAAGGATACGCTCAGGGTGTTGGGCAAACCGTTGGCAGCATCTCCGTTACGCTGCAAATCGAGTGATTGGTGTCTGAGACCATCCCATAGACGGTCGCGCATGGCGGTCATGTGCTGGATGTTCACGTCCATATCACGCTGCGCGATCTCGGTGGCACAGCCCAGGGCTGCGATGTAAGGTACATTTTCCGTACCTGCGCGATGACCATTCTCATGGGAAGCGCCGTGCATCAATTTGGGGAGTTGAATTCCAGAGCGTACAAACAGTGCTCCGATCCCCTTGGGGGCATACAGCTTGTGCGCGGCAATCGAGAGAAAGTCTACATCCAGCGCACGAACATCCACCGGAATCTTGCCGACTGCCTGTGCCGCATCGGTGTGGATCCAAACATTGTGCTCATGCGCGATAGCCGCGATCTCGCGGATAGGTTGGATCGTCCCGACTTCGTTATTCGCCAGCATGACCGAGATCAGAATCGTCTCCGGGCGAATCGCAGCTTCTACATCACTTGGATTTACCCGACCAACCGCATCGACAGGCAGGATGGTTA
>JAHEME010000023.1:1734-13542 GCA_024643825.1 Chloroflexota bacterium
TGCGACAGCCATTCACACGGCTCCAGCACCGCCGGGTGCTCGATGGCAGTCGTGATGATGTGATTGCCACGTTCGCGATGCTCTTCAGCGACACCTTTGATCACTGTATTATTGGACTCCGTGCCGCCGCTGGTGAAGGTCAATTCCGAGGGATCGCAGTGAATCAAGGCGGAAGTCTGTGCTCTCCCCAGATCAACCGCCGTGTGGGTCTGGCGACCATACGGATGCGCACTCGAAGGGTTGCCGAAATGGTCTCGGAGGTAGGGGAGCATGGCTTCCACTGCTTCCGGGTGAATCGGGGTGGTGGCGTTGTAATCAAGGTAAATCGGTGATGACATAGTCATGCTTTGCGTAGTTAGCTACGGATGCAACACAGGCTGGCTGTTCACAGGCTGGCTGCCTGCTGGAAGGTTAGTCGCACCCGCCCGGCGGTGATAGTGTCCCCTTCTGCCAGAGGATGTGGCCCACCCGGATAAATTTGCTGCTGGTTCAGGAATGTGCCGTTCATGCTGCCCAGGTCTTCGAGATAGTAACGATCTCCCTCAAAGAATACACGGCAGTGGCGGCGCGAAGCCGTACGGGCATCTTCAACACCCATAACCCACAAATCGATATCGGGCACAGAAGTATCACGTGGGTGGCTGCGCCCGATCACCGTCTCGTGCAGGGTCAAGGGCAAGTGTTTGCCGTCCATTGTCAGCAGTTCATACCGATTCTGTGGGCGAAGCGGCACCGTGGTAGTAAGAGGTTTCATACTGGTTGTGGTGGCGGGAATATCGAGATCAAGCAGGGTGGCGGCTGGCTTGCCGCCGAGGATATTCTCAATGCGTGTCACGACTTCGCCTGCCGACGCAGGGCGCGCGTCGGGCTTGAGGGCCATCATCTGGGTGACGAGCGCAGCTACCGGGTCCGTGACTCCGGTGATCGGGTCGAGCTTGCCGGAGATAATGCGAGATGCGACGGTTCCAAACTCGCGTGCCTTGACGGGCAGGCTGGCGGTCAGCATCTCGTAGAGCACGACCCCCAGGGCGTAGATGTCCGCCCTATGATCGACGCCATGCGCTTCTAGAATCTGTTCAGGAGGGGCGTAGTACAGAGTCCCCGCGAAGTGCGCCGAGGCGGTAAGGGTCGCCTGCCCCTGACCTTTGGCGATCCCAAAATCGATGATCTTTACCGTGTTGTCCGGGGTGATCATGATGTTTTGCGATTTGATGTCGCGGTGTACGATGTGAGCACTATGAACATCCGCAAGGCCAAGAGCGACCTGCCTTGCGATCTCCAGCCCATCGGTCTCTGCGAGAGGCCCGCGTGTATCAATTACATCCGCCAACGTGTGCCCTTCGATGAATTCCGCGATGATGTAGCTCAGGTTCTGGCTGGTTTCCTCATCGTATTCATCCAAGGCCCAGTCGTACAACTGGACGACATACGGGTTATGGATCGCCTGTAAAAGCTCGATTTCACGGCGGAACCGCCCCATGAAACGCTCATTGACCAGGTGGCCGTGTACGAGCTTGACGATCACCATCTGGCCCGATTCGGAATCGCGGCCAAGATACACCGTGGCAGCGCCGCCGGAGCCGAGCCGATCATAAATACGATACCGATCTTTAAGAGTACGACCTACAAGCACTGGTGGCTTCCCTCTCGCTGTGGCAGGCGGCTTAGGGGGTAAACTTCGATAAGTGTAGCACATCCTAAAAAGGATGCACGATTCTCAATAGCCAGAGAATTTGACTTCCCACCCAAAGGCTTCTAGACTGACGCAGGGACTCGATCCCTTCTATCGATGGGAGGTTCATCTGTGACCAACCGTTTCATGGACTCCAGAATGCATATTGAGACCCGATTCGCTGCCTGGTGGATCGGATTACAGGCAAAGGCCGATGGGCTGCTTGTCCACGTGGAGGGAGATCGAAAGTCGGATAATAGTGGTCTGATCGCAGGACTCTCGATTGGGGCGATCATCGCTATCATTGCGGTGGCCCTCCTGTGCCTGATCCCTATCTGCGTGATCGTCGTCCTGACTCTCATGGGGCCAGCTATCGGCAATGTGTTTTCGAACATCATTGAGAATCTTCCTTCCCCAACACCGTAAATTCGTATGAGATGCTTTAGAGATGGTATCTGACCGCGACTTAAGGCAGCGTCTTGCCCTGGCAGAATCGATTGCACGTCAGGCGGGGGCGCTGCTCCACGAGGCATACCATCACCCAGTAGCGATTACGAACAAGGGAAAAGTCGATCTGGTGACGCAGGCTGACCGGGATGCGGAAGCGCTAATCATCGGGGCACTGCGTGAGGGAGCGCCAGGCGACACCATTCTTGCCGAAGAGGGTGGCGAGGCACAGGTCGGCAACAATGGCCTGACGTGGATTGTCGATCCATTGGATGGAACCACCAACTTCGCCCATGGGTTTCCGGTGTTTGCGGTATCCATTGGGCTGCGCACCTCAGACGAGGTGCTGCTGGGTGTGATCTATGATCCCCTGCGCGACGAGTGCTTCACCGCAGCGAAGGATCAGGGTGCTGCCTTGAATGGGCAATCCATACACGTTTCAGATGTTCGTACCCTGGAAAACTCCCTGCTTGCCACTGGATTCCCCTATGATCGCCATGAGGCCGAGGATAATAACTCGTTGGCCTTTGCCGTGTTTCTACGACGTGCGCAAGGAATTCGGCGGGCAGGGGCAGCGGCCCTCGATATGGCTTATGTCGCCTGCGGTCGGGTCGATGCCTACTGGGAAATGCGCTGGCAGCAGTGGGATGTGGGTGCAGGTGTGGTGATCGTGCGGGAAGCAGGGGGTCTCGTAACCGATTACGAAGGCGCTGCCGGGGATGATCAGGTGCTTCGTGGGCGGCGGCTGGTCGCCAGCAACGGCCTGATTCACGATCAGATGGTGGCAACCCTGACCGATGTCTACGAATCGCACTCTCATTGAGAATTTTTTTTCACGGAATCCGCAAATCTCGTGAAAGGACTGATTGGATAATGGCTGATGAATTGATTCTGCGCGAGGTACATGGAGAGGTTGGTCTGGTGCGGTTAAATCGCCCGGCGGCCCTCAACGCCCTGAGCCTTCCTCTCATGAACGAACTGGGGGACGCCCTCGCTGCCTGGGATTCTGACCCGGCGATTGGCGCAATGGTCATAACCGGGAACAACCGGGCCTTCGCTGCCGGAGCCGACATCAAAGAAATGGCGGATGCTACCTCCGTGCAAATGCTCACCCACGATCATATTGGCGGGTGGGATCGGGTAGCAGAGATGCACAAACCTGTGATTGCGGCGGTCTCTGGCTATGCTCTTGGTGGGGGCTGCGAACTGGCCATGATGTGCGATATGATCATCGCCAGCGAGACTGCCGTATTCGGGCAGCCAGAGATCAACCTGGGTGTGATGCCCGGCGCAGGTGGCACACAGCGAATGGTGCGCGCGGTTGGCAAGAGCATCACGATGGAAATGGTGCTCAATGACCGCCGTCTTTCCGCCGAAGAAGCCTACCAGTTCGGGTTGATCAGCCGCATTTACCCGGTTGAAAACTACCTCGACGAAGCCCTGCGCATCGCGGGAGAAATCGCAGCCCGTGCTCCGGTAGCTGTGCGTCTGGCAAAAGAATCGGTCAACAAAGCCTTTGAGATGTCGCTATCGCAAGGGTTGGCCTTTGAACGTCGCAATTTCTACTTTCTGTTCAGCAGTGACGATCAGAAGGAAGGAATGGATGCGTTTGCCAATAAGCGTAAGCCCGAATGGAAAGGCAAATAGGCGCAGTCTGCTGCGCGATCAATGCTAGAGGAGAGATAGGATGGATATTGAACAAATCATGCGAAACCGGGTCGTCTATGAAATCCCCGGCATGGATCAAGCGTACGTCAGCCGCGATCATATCTACAAGAAGGTTGGGGCACAGGAGCTAATGTGCGATATCTACTCCCCTCCTGATGCAGGAAATCAGCCTCTTCCAGCGGTGATCTTTGTGCATGGGGATGGGCTTGCGGAACGGCTGGAAGGTGCGCGAGGCTGGGGGCAGTACATCTCGTGGGGAGAGCTGATTGCAGCCTCTGGTATGAGAGCCGTGATCGCCCACCATCGTTCCTCGATGGGGCACACACGCATGCAAGACCCCGCCTCCGATGTAGACGATCTGGTCGCGCATGTCCGCAGCCAGTCAACCGTATATGGAATCGACTCACAGCGCCTCGCGATCTGGATGTGCTCGGCGGGCGGGCCGTTTGGGATGCGCACTGCCATCCGCAATACGCCGCCCTATATCAAAGCGATTGTTGCTTACTATGCGCTGCTCGATCTTCTCCATCTGCGTGAGACGATCCCTCCGCTTCTGGATGAGAAAACAATCCAGGAATTCTCGCCAACCTACACGCTTGATGACGCGGTCGGCAGCATTGCGCCGCTCTTTATGGTAAAAGTCGCCCATGATAGCCCCCACTTCAATCAGTCGATTGACCGATTTGTCGCTAAAGTAGAGGCAAAGCGTGCAGACATCCAGACGGTCATCCACCCGGAGGGCCAGCACGGGTTTGACATCTTCAATGACGACGAGACTTCTCGGTCGATCATTCAGCAAACGCTGACATTCTTACAGGCCCATTTGCTGGGATAGGCATACTCATGGCTGATTCGACCTTATCGACGCGATCCATTGAGCAAGCCCTCCGCAGCGAGATTGGCCTTGATGGGCAGGATGTGATCGCTCATGTAGATGTGAATTCCATCGGGCCAATTTCTGGTGGAGCAGAGGCGCTACTGGCTGCCATTCTCTCCGCAGCAGGCACGGTGGTGATGCCCGCGTTTACCTACCAGACTCAGGTGATTCCGCAGGTAGGCCCGCCCAACAATGCGATGGACTATGGCGGGGCGGATGAACGCAATGCCCGCGCGGAGATTTTTCGGCCTGATCTCGCGGTACACCCTGACATGGGCGCGCTGGCTGAACTGCTTCGCAGCGATCATGACACGATACGCAGCACACACCCGATCCTTTCCTTTTGCGCTCAAGGGGCCAACGCAAAGAAAGTGCTTGCATCGCAAACCAGGGAGAACCCGCTGGGGCCAGTCGCATGGCTGGATGCTCATGACGGCATTGTACTCATGATGGGGTTGGATCATCGGCACAATGTCTCATTGCACCTTGCGGAACAGCGTGCAGGCCGGGAAGGATTTACCCGCTGGGCATTGACGCTGGACGACATTGAGGAGCTTCATCATATTCCAGGGCATCGGGATGGTTTCAATGCGATCTGGGGGGATTTGATGCAGTTCGGGGCTGTAACTCAGATTGGCATGGCACGCTGTGAGGTAATTCAGATCAAGCCGATGCTTGCATTCGCAGAACAGCAAATCCGCCAGTATCCAAATTTTCTTTTATGCGATAAACCGGCGTGCCACTACTGCGGGGCGCGGAGAGTATGAGAAGAAGAGAGAACAAGAGACATCCCCGATTGAGGGATTACCCAGGGTTGTTCAAGTCTTCATCGGTCATCATGACTTCAGCTACTTCTTTGAGCCGTTCGATGCGATCCGGGTCTGTTTGACGGGATACGAGGAACCGATCCAATAGCTCAAGTGGCGTCAGTCCTTCCGGGCGTTCCACACCGAGCCGCGACCGTACGGGGTAGTCAATGTCGCGTTGGATGGCAGCGACAAACGCGGCATCCGAAAGCGCCGCTTCGATGTCTCGATCCCGGAGCAGCGCGTCATTTTCGGGCGTTGCTGTCACAATCACCCGGACGACCGCCCCGGTTACATCCACCTTTTTGACAGCCTTCAATACATCGGTAGTTGGGTCAGGTCGGTTGCGCACATCGGCGCGAATCGTGACAAACGGTCGTGCAGCTACTTCGATGAATTCGTAGCTGGTTTCTCCGCGAGCAAGGTTCACCCAGCAGAATCCCTTGGTGTCGCCCTCTTCACCAAAATCAATTCTCTCCAGGCTGCCGCTGTAGACCACAGGAGGAATGTGCCCCTTATTCATGTCCTGAAAAAAGTGGATATGGCCCAGCGCCACATAATCCCATACCGGGCTTGCCAGCGTGCTGGTCATCACGGCTACATCTCGGCCCAGCATCACTCCGCGCTCAGAGCCGAGTTTTGCCCCCTGTACCGTGAAGTGCCCGGTCAGTACCGCAGGAATGTCCGGGTTTACCTCGGCTTCCAGGCTGCGGATCACGGTATCCACCTGCTGGCGCAGGAGAAAATCCAGATCGCCGAGGGTCTTCCCACGAGACGAAACATCGGCAAGCAGCCGTTGACGCACCGGGTAGGGCACGGTCGCAACCTGAACCGGGCCTCGTCCGGTTTCGATCAGGTGCAGCTTATCCGACCTGCCCACGATCACATTCTCGACACCCAGGGTGTGAAAAATCTCAATGCTGGAGGCTTTCTGCGTCATGGCAGGGATGTCGTGATTGCCGACCAGCAGCACCACCGGGCATGTCTGCGCCAGCCGTTTGATGCGGCGGGCGAACTCGCGCTGATAGGTTGGGTTCGGGGTGCTCGATTTGAAGGCATCCCCGGCGAAGATTACGAGATCTGCTTCGTGTTCTTCCGCGTACTCACAAACATCGTTGAGGCGGCGCAGAAAATCCATCACCCGGCTGCTAATGCCAGTGGATGGATCGGTCTTGCCATAGTTTTCCATGCCGATGTGAATATCGGCGAAGTGAAGCAGTCGAATGGGATCAGACAAGGGAGATTGACCTCATCCCCTCGCCAACTGACGAGGGGATCATGGGACGATACCTGACGCGCTACCCGCGTGCCCGTTCGAGCAGCACCATCATTAGGAAGGAAAGCTGCCACAGGGTTTCTTCGTTGTCATTCATTGGCTCGGCAGCCCTCTGAATTTCAAACTTCCCTTCAAACAGGGCAGGCTGCTTCTTCAGGTGCATAGCGGGTGTCGAGTCATCCATACCTCGATACAGGGTATAGCTGGGGTTAAAGAAATAACCGCTGAAAATTCCTACAAGGGGGATTTCACTCAGAAGCGCGTCGATGACCTTGACCCAGGCATTATCCTCTTTGATGTGCCCTACTACGGTGCCAGCCGCATCCATCACGTTGTAGCTGGCCTTCCAAATCGAGCGCATGCCTTCGCGCTTGATGCTCCCCAGCGGATTCCCCATCGTATCGGTAAAGTGGTAATTCGCGGAGAAATCGATGATACGATCTGCTTTGATATTGAATAATGTCTGGTTCTTGCTGCGATCGGTAAAAACGTTGATATCTTCCTTGAGTTTGAGCGCCTTCTGATGAACAAACATGACTTCTCGTCCGCTGGAATCGCTGACGTAAATCTGCGGGCCGAAGGCAATGATCTTGAACGACATGTGAAGTGGATACTGAACCTGCATGGCGTGTGTCTCCTCCAAAAGAAGAATAGATTCATTTGACGACTGTCAATGCTGGCATTGTTATACAGGATTACGGGAGCTCAGGCCACCAGGCGCGGCGCAGCCGCGACCACAGAACACGCCATAGCAGCAGCATCGCGGTACTGATCCCGGTGGTGACAACGTAAAAGATCGGTACGGGCCAGTGATCGCGGGCAAGCGCCCAGAACACGACCCCCAATGGCCCCGCAAGCGCGCCCGCAAGTAAGGTTTTCCAGAGTACTCGTGTCAATGGATACAGGGCTGTTCCGCGATACGTTCCAACGAAGATCGCGATCACCAGCCATCCCAGCATGAAAGGCGCGGCGGTGTTCACCACAGCGGCAATCGGCCCCTGATTGCTGGTGAGCAGAAGTTCATGGCGTGTCTGGCCCCACAACCCGAACAGCAGCAGGGTGATCAGATCGCCTACAAACAGGGTGATCAGTTCCCAGATGGGGAGCCATTCCGGGGATCTGGGCGGGGATTCTGGTATGAGTTCCGACTCTATAGGAGTGTTCATGACCTGTAGTATACCATTCCCGCTTGCTGCCTTGCAGTATGCAAATTTTTCCAGAATCCCAAAGTGAGGTACGCTCCCCGAATGCAAAAACTCAACTACTCTCAGAACCGCATTGTCTTTACCCTGCTGGCCTCGCAGAGTCTGCTCTCCGCTTCGCTGATTCTTACCTTCACGGTCGCCTCCATTGAGGTGGTGCGGCTGGCTGGCGAGAACAGCCAGTGGACGGGCGTACCCTCGACACTGGCACTGTTGGGGGCTGCGCTGGCCGCTATCCCAGCAGGCCGCCTGATGGACTCGATAGGGCGGCGGCTGGGACTCAGCATAGGGCATCTGCTGGGCGCATTCGGCGCAGGCGTGACTGCGTGGGGTGTGCTTCAGAGTTCCCTGTGGATCTTCCTGGCGGGGATGTTCTTGCTGGGTGCGGCGCGCGGTACGGTCGATCTGGGACGCTACGCCGCCGCCGATTCCAGCCCACGTGAAAAACGTGGCAGGGCGATCAGCCTGGTGGTGCTGGGAGGGACGTTTGGATCGATCACGGGGCCATCGCTGCTGGTGTTCGCTGGTGGGATGGCTCTTCGATTTGGGCTGCCAGAAGAAGTCGGATCGTGGATCGTTGTAGGGGTGATCTTCACGCTGGGGATTCTCCTGCTTCAGCTTTTCCTTCATCCCGACCCGCGTGACATCGCGCGGCAGCTTGCCTCCGAAGAAGTCGAACGCCCGATCTCTGAAACGGAAGTACGTTCCTGGCAGACGATCTTTAGCGATGCTCGTACCAAGCTGGCTATCGCCGCGATGGTGTTCAGCCAACTGGCGATGACGATTGTGATGACGATCACGCCCGTTCACATGCACCAGCACGATCACGGGATTGGCGACATTTCCCTGGTGATCATGGCGCATACGCTGGGGATGTTCGGCTTCTCGTTCTTCACGGGGTGGATCACCGATAAATTGGGGCGGCAGCGCACCATTCTGATCGGTGCACTGATTTCTACCGTGGCTTGCGCGACGGCTCCTCTCTCTCTAGCAGTTCCGGGGCTGGCGATCACCCTGTTCTTGCTGGGGCTGGGCTGGAACTTTGGTTTCGTGGCAGGGTCGGCGTTGCTGGATGATGTGCTGCGAACCAGTGAGAAGGGACGTTATCAGGGGTCAGTCGATACGCTGGTGAAGCTGGCTTCCGGGGCTGGCAGCCTGGGGAGCGGCCTGCTGTTCGCTTCCGCCGGATTTGCGCTGACAAGCTGGGGCACGATTATCGCCGCGATTTTCCCAGCCTTGCTGCTGCTCATGCTGGGAATGATGGGTAGTCAGATCGAGCCAGCGGTGGAGACGGCGTCTAGCTAATCTGTGCGATGTGATCAGGCGTCAGCCGCAGGATGACGTGATCGTCGTCTTCCCAGGCAGACAGCCATTCGGCGGCTTTCTCCGGCGATTCGTAGTGGTAGGTGATGCGCGCCGTCACGCTGTGGTCGGGGTCGTCCTCGATGGTGAAATCGCCCTGAAGTAAATAGCATGGACTACCTACGGGGTCACCGCCAATGGCGATGGCCCCCTTAGCGTTTGCCAGCACGTTGCGGGCTTTGCGGGTTTCACGCCCGGTGAAGAGGATCAGGCTCTCGCCATCGAGCAGGAACCAGACCGGGGTGGTGTGCGGATAGCCATCGGGAGAGATGGTCGAGACGCGGACGATGGCAGGTTGTTCGAGTAAATCGGCAAGTCTGGGTTCAAACATGAATGACTCCCTCAAAAGCAGTGATGAGTTGTGGGTGATGGGTGATGAGTCAACCCTTATTCATACCCGTTTTGCGCGCAATCTGGTTCATTTGCCATCGGGGAGAGTGGAGATCATGCTGCTGCTTCCGGGCTGCGCAGCGCACGCGGGCTGAAGAGAATCCACGCCGCGAGCAGGGTCATCGGCAAAGCTGCAATCACGCCTACCGGGAGCGGGCCGAGCAGCGGGTTGGGTTCCCCGCGCATGAACAGCACGGCGGTCCCGGCGAAACCGTTGAACAGCGCGTGGGCGATCACGGCAGGCCACACACTGCCGCCGCGAAGTGACACCCAGCCGATCATGACCGCTAACAGCACCGCAATGTACACGAACAGCAGCGGCCCGACCCAGGGAGCGCCGGGATACTCGAAGCCATACTCGTAGCCCATGAAGATCACGGGCCAGTGCCAGACTCCCCAGATCACCCCGGTCAGGAGCAGGGCGCGACGCGGGCCAAGAGTCATGAGCTTTGGCTGCAAGTAGCCGAGCCAGCCAAACTCCTCGCCAAAGGTAAACAGGCTATTGACGATCAGCGAGACAAACAGGGCGGCGACCAACTGCACGGCGATCAACTGCCAGGGCGCAATAGGAACTGGCTGTCCGGTTTGCTGCGCCATCGCGTCGAGTTGGGAATTCACTATGCTGAGAGATGGATCGAAGTGCTGCGGGAAGATTACGAAATACAGCGCCGCACCCAGGATCACCAGCACGGGAGGCAGCAGCCAGGCGATCAGCCAGTAGCGCCAGCTGCGCCGAAAGTTGGGCCGCAGGTGGGCATCCTGCCAGCCCTCGCGGGTAACGATGCGAGTCAGGACGTGGGCGAGGGCAGGCGCAAACATGTAAACGCCAGAAAGCAGAATCAACGCCAGCGTGATGCCCGGAACAATCACCGGGCTGTTTTGCAGGCCGCCGGTCAGGTAGATGACCAGCGCAGTGATCCATGCGATGCCAAAGGCGAAGGCAAGGAAGATCAGAACACGGCGTTTATCCAGCGAGGATTGTTCCACGTCTTACTCTTTCTCGGTGGTTGGCTGCCACAGGCCGCTGCGCTCCAGCCATGAGCCGAGGATCAGATAGCGGAAGTCGTGGCCCTGCCAGGTGCGGATCGCACCCCAGAGGCCATATGCGGCGACGATGATCATGGCAAGGAAGGGGATCACCATGCTGACCATACTGATCCAGAAGATGGGTGGGAGTACATCAGTTTCACCCATGTTGACCAACGGGATTATGCTCAATCCGTAGAACACGCCCCACACCAGCCACAGACCGACGATCACGATCATGCCGATCAACTGGAAGACGGCGGCCTGCAATGCCTGAAACGCGGCATAGCACGATTTCTCGCGCTGGTTGACGTAAACGACGATCCCGACGATCAGGCCAATGCCCTGCACGACTACTGATCCATGGGCTAATGCGGCGAGCAGACGCGCCTCGACTGGCTGTTTCTCAGATGTTGTCTCAACCATGATGCACCTTCACTCTCGGATTCTCGACACTACCCTTCACTATAGCTGATTTGCTGCGTACGATACATCCTAAACATTAGGGGTTCTGAGTGATCTTCCTCGCAAAAACACGCCCTACTGACTAATTCTCAGCAAGGCGTGTTACCATCCCAAAAGGCGGGAGGGTGATCACCGATGAAGATGCGCCAGTTGTTGAGATGCTACCTCACCCCCGGCCCCTCTCCGTACCAGAGAGGGGAGAAAACCAGTCTCGACCTGGCTGGTGATTCTGGAAACTCTTGTAATCCACCGGATGGATCGTCTCTGTGTTGATTGCCGAGACGATCTCGGATACTTCTTCTTCTGTCAATCCTTCTTGCAGTGCTTCGACAGCCTGATTAAAGGCACTGAGCCACTTCTCAAGGTTTCGCTGTTCGATGTACTCACGAATCGCTCGCACCTCATCATCTGAGAAGGTGTCAATTAGCGCGAACACTTCCTGTAAAGTCACGCTGGCCTCCATTCTTCACAGTCTGACTACGCCTTCGCCATCTGGCGAAGTACCGTATGCAGGATGCCACCATTGTGATAGTAGCGCACCTCGACAGGGGAGTCGATGCGGACGATGGCCTGGAAAGTGATCTCGCGGCCTCCATCGACGGTCCGGGCACGAACGG
>JAHEME010000458.1 GCA_024643825.1 Chloroflexota bacterium
AGCGAATCGGAATACCTCGCGACCATTCATGCGAATGTAATGCGCTCGCTCGTCGATGATCTCCTGGCTAATTGGGTTGACGGCTCCACCGCCAGGAACAATCAGGTGTTCGTACCCACTTCCGTCTGAGCCAAGCTCGAATGCTAACACGCCGGTTGGGGTTTCCGATGCTTGCACCACAACTGCACCAGCCCCATCACCAAAGAGAACACAGGTTGTGCGATCTGTCCAATCAATGTTCTGGCTGATCCGTTCGGCCCCGATAACCAGGATTGTTTTGTATGCGTCGGATTGAATAAACTGCTGGGCTACTGTCAGGGCATACACCCAACCCGTGCACCCAGCCACGACGGAGAATGCGCCGCATTCGGCTCCCAGCATATCCTGAATCTGACTGGAGACAGGGGGAAGTAGGTAGTCTGGCGATGATGTTGCGACAATAATGAGATCGAGATCTTTCGCAGAAATTCCCGCTACCTTCATTGCATCTAATGCAGCACGAACCGACATCGTCGATGTAGGTTCATCTGGCCCGGCAATGTGGCGCTCTCGAATCCCGGTTCGTTCGACGATCCATTCGTCGTCGGTATCGACCATCTTTTCAAGATCATGATTCGTTAGAATTCGTTTTGGCGCATATTTGCCCCAGCCAGTAATTCGGCCATAGACTTGCTTCATGTCTCTTCTCCCAGGTAAAGAAGGCGGTCGGCTAAAATACACCGACCGGCTCATTCATCGCTGAACAATTATTGTCAAGCAGGTGATGCCTGACGTCTTCGCTTCAAGAGGATGGCTGTGAGTAAGACTACAGCACCAATGACGCGAGACGCAATGCCAATAATAGTGAACATGGACATGACTGTGCGAATCCATTGCCCTCGTACTTGAGGTGATGGCTTCTCATGTTCCGCTGGCTGGACATGGCTTGCTATCAGGCGCTCTTTCAGATCTTCTACAAAAGCGGTTGAGGGTTCGATAGGGAGTAGGGTTTCAGAAAGATCGCGAATCAATTGGGCCAGCGACCAATCGAGTAACGAATTATCTACAGCTACCCCATAACTCTCTGTTCCTGCTTGGCCCAACAAAAGTTCTTCAGTAAATTCATCTGCCATCTGCATCGAGTCTTTGTAAGATTCAGTATGTTGTCTATTCGTATCCATTACCTGATTACCCTGGGTTGTCCGTTGAGGGCTACTCCGATGTGGCCCGTTCGATAGCTTTCAGTCATAGAATAAAACATCGCGATTGCTAATAAGTTACTCACTAAATGAAGAGAGCAATCTCGATGCCTTGTGTCCATATACCACTATTGCTTGCGACGCAATCGCGGAAGACGAAGCCGAGGAGCATTTTGATCCCGCCCTTGCTGAATGCGCTCATATTCATCTCGGAGTGAAATCAGGGTGCGATGATACAGCGACTTTACTGCTCCTTCGCTTCGCCCCATAGCCTCACCAATATCCGCATTTGACAGGCGTTCCACAAATTTAAGGATCAAGAGTCGTTGACGCTCTTCTGGTAAATAAGAAATCGCTTTAAGAAGAATATCGTGTTCTTCCTGACGTTCGGCGAGTCTCTCCGGGGAGTCACTATGGAGTGTGCTAACGACCATTTCGTCCAAGGGAAGAATTTTGCGCCGTCCACGGTCGCGATGCCAGTTCACTATAAGGTTATGAGCAATGCGGTACAACCATGCAGAGAATGGGACCCCGCGATCCACGTATCCCGGAATGTGCTGAAGTGCCCGTGCGAATACTCGTGCTGACAAATCTTCGGCATCATGATGGTTGCCGGTTCTATAGAAAATGTAGTTATAGATGCGCTTGATGTAGCGTTCATACAACTCGCCAAAGGCGGCAGGATCTGTTTTCGCCTGCTCTACCAATTCGCTTTCCGACAGGTCAGCGAAGGAGTTGGAATCCTTGGGCACGTAGTTTTTCTCTCTGAGTGCAAAACATGAAAAGTCCCATATTTCTATGGGGTTCTATGGTGGCGATTGTACCAGTGTGGGGGTAGGGCGGCAATGCTGCCGATGTTTTGGAAAAAGTGAAAGATTGCGCAAATTGATATTGACAAGCCTCTGCCGAGAAGGTACACTAGCCTCCCGTTGTACTTATCGGCGTTAAGCTCCCTTTTTCAAGAGCCTCTTTCGTCGAATCAGATATGCCAATCAAAAGGGATCACCTGGCTTTGCCAGGCAATGATTTACTTGATTGCAAGCGAGGAAACGGGCGTCATGGCGTTTGAATCGCCCGTTTCGCGCGCAAACCTTCAGAAGATCGCAACGCAAGTCAGCAGTGTAGAACCACTGCCAGGGAAGACCGGAGGCTGATTGTGCCGACAATAAATCAGTTGGTTCGCAAGGGCCGGAAAATCAAGAGCAAGAAGAGCAAGTCGCCTGCTTTGCAGTTTACCTTTAACAGCTTTTCGCAGCAGCGCGTAAAGCAGCCCAAGGGCGCACCGCAGAAGCGGGGCGTTTGTACGCAGGTGCGTACCATGACACCGAAGAAGCCAAACTCTGCCCTTCGGAAGATCGCCAGGGTGCGTTTAAGCAATGGGATTGAGGTGACAGCCTACATCCCAGGAGAGGGGCATACCCTGCAAGAGCACTCGGTTGTTTTGGTGCGTGGTGGTCGTGTGAAAGACCTACCAGGTGTGCGCTACCACATCGTGCGCGGAACTCTGGATGCAACCGGGGTTGATAAACGAAGCCAGGGTCGCAGCAAATATGGGACTAAGCGTCCCAAAGGATAGCTCACAGGCCCGGTAGTTTGGTTTGTTGATCAGATGCAGTACGGCGTCCTAAAGGCGCCTGATGGGAGAGAGAACAAATGCCCAGACGATATGTCCCACCGAAGCGGAAGGTCGAACCCGATCCTCGCTATAACAATATTCATGCCTCCATGTTTATCAACCGAATGATGACAGGTGGCAAGAAGAGCACAGCGCGTGGATTGTTTTATGACGCGATGGATCTGATTGCTGAACGAACCAAGAAAGATCCAGTCGATATTTTTGAGCAGGCGATCAAGAACGCATCGCCAGTAGTCGAGGTAAAGCCTCGCCGGGTTGGTGGCTCTACGTATCAAGTTCCGATTGAAGTGGAACCCTTCCGCCGGGCAACCCTGGCAATGCGCTGGTTGCTGGCAGGAGCCCGCAGCCGCAGCGGTCGCGGGACGGCAGAAAAGCTGGCTGCTGAATTGATGGATGCCCAACAGGGACAGGGCAACGCCGTCAAGAAAAAAGAAGACACACATCGTATGGCAGAGGCCAACAAGACCTTTGCTCACTATCGTTGGTAGGAAGGAACTGCGACTCGGATTGTGCCTGAAACCGCACAGACGGGTACCAGGGGCAGTTCGAGGAGCTTGACCAGATAATGTATACCCGAAAGTCACTTGACCGCATTCGTAATATTGGCGTTATCGCGCATATTGATGCGGGAAAAACTACTACAACAGAGCGAATTCTGTACTACACTGGGATGATTCATCGGATCGGTGAAGTACATGAAGGAACTGCGACCACAGACTGGATGGAGCAGGAACGCGAGCGTGGTATCACGATCACGTCAGCTGCCATTAC
>JAHEME010000024.1 GCA_024643825.1 Chloroflexota bacterium
ACTAAGCAGCGACATAATGCGCGGCCAATCGGGGCCTTTGGCAAAGGTGGGATCAAACTCGAAGTGATAGATGCCGATTCCGCTAATGGCGATGAGGATCGCGAGAATGACTTGCGCGAGCGTACGCTGGGCCACAAGGGGGAACGGTCTACCCGTCGAGGCTGGTGGAAGTGCTACCTCATCCCCGGCCCTTCTCCGTACCGGAGAAGGGAGAAAATCAGCCTCAACTCGTTTACGGATTCTCGAAACTGTCGAAGTCTGAAGTGTCGGGGAGGAGAGCAAATCAGGCTCAATTCCTTCGAGGTTATGCGATCTGTTGGCGTTTGAACGGCGGAGGTTGCTGAGGGAATCGAGACCGAGGGCGACCAGTACGGTCAAGGGGACGGCGCTGGCGGCAAGATAGCGTGGATGGAAGTAGCGTCGCTGTGTGACGAGCGAGAGTGTGGTTAGCACCGTGATCGGTGTCAGGGCAGTGAACAGTGAGAACCAGAAGATGGTGCGCGGACGTACTTTCCAGATGACGATGAGCGAACCAATGACAATCAATAGAACCAGAATCGACGCTATGCCGAAAGCGGGCCATCCCCCGGAGGAGGCGTGAGGATTCTGAAGCCACGCAGGGAGTGTATCGCCCAAGAGAAGGGTTTGGATCCCCCAGATCGGATTCGCAGCAACCCCGTTCGGGTGATACTCCTGGCTGTTGGTTCGCAGTTCCGGGCGGAGATACCAGGGGGCGAGGGCGACGGCAATCGTGATCTGAGTGAGTATCCACGGAAGCAAGAGGTCGCGGCGCTTCCAGACACGGGTCAGGGCATAGAGATTATGCGCTAGATAATGGAAGACTTCGAGGTAAAAGACATACCCGGTCAAGATCGCGGTGATGATGTAGGGAATCCATCGGGTAAGGCGTTTGGGCTGCTGCCAGCCACGCAGCAGAAAAAGTAAACTCAGCGAACTGAATGCCATCCATAGACTGTAGTTGCGGGCAAACTGCCCATACCATAGTTGAAAAGGACTCACCGCAACCAGCAGCAGGGCGATCAGCCCGGCGCGGGGGCCGCCGAGACGTGTGGTTATCGGGTAGACAGCCGCCAGCGTGATCAGGCTGCCGAACACAGCGAACATGCGCACGGCAAAGATCGAATCGCCGGCAAGCTTGGCCCATCCGTGCATGGCGAGTAATGCCAGCGGGGGGTGGGGTTCGGTAGTAGAGAGGGCAATGGTTTGCAGCAAATACTGCAACGAGGTCTGAATCCAGATCACGACACTGTAAGCTTCATCGCCACTGAGGGGCTGTGCCGTCAGGCGAAGAATGCGAATGGATGCCCCCACCATCAAGAGCGCCACAATGGGCTTCCAGGGGAGAGATGGCCTGTTATGGATAGTCATGGCAGGGGGTGACAACCTTACCGCGTGAAGCGGATGGTTCCAACGATACGGTCAAGGAGAGCTTCGTACACATTGCGGCGCTCCTGACTGGTCGAGAAGGTGGCAACCAGGAGGGGGTCTGACGAGCGGCGCTGATGGGCGATCACTTCGAGATGGTAAATGGTTGTTTCCTTCACTGCATCGTCTGTGAACGTGGTTGTGTAGCGAATGCGATTTGCATCCCGAAAATCTACCTGTGCAGTGTCAGACCCAATGACTTCATAGAACTCACTGTTTTCATATAGAGCGAGATGTGCGTCGCGTATTTCGTCAATGGTCGCCCCTTCGACAGAGTTTGCATAGGCCATGCTCAGATTGACTATATAGGGGTCGGCAGATGTGGCGGTATCGAACGCGATGAGGATCATATCGTCGAGGACGGTCTGGCCCAATCCATCGCGGATGGAGGCGAGGAGCACGGGATCGTTCTGGGTAATCTCCGCAAGGGCGGTAGCGGGATCACGGCCTAACAGGGTGAGGGCTGTCCAGGTTCCGGGCATCTGCATGGCAATTTTCGCGTCACGAGCAAAGAACTCATACCAGCCTACGGGAACTGTTGCAGGGGGTGTGAAGGTGAGCGTTGGGACGGGAGTTGTTGTTGCTGTTGGGGTCGGTGTGATCGTCGGTGTGCTGCTCGGCGTAGCGGTATCAGGCGGCGGGGCCGTCACGGAAGGAGTCCAGGTAGGTGGCAGCGTACCGCGTGGGTCAAGCGTCGCTGAAGGGTTCAAAACAAAGAGCGTTGGCGAGGGGCCAAATGCCAGCATATTCTGTGCAAGGTCAGGATTAGAGACCATCAGTGTTGTGAACAGGGCGACCAGGATCGCAACAACACTGAGGACTGCTGCAAATATCATCAATGCAGGCGACTGCCGCAGCCAACGACCTACATTGCGGCGCTTTGGAGCAGATTTACGCGGCTTCAAGTCTATCAACCTCACCACAGGAAGCGAGCAGGATGCGAGGTATACGTCGCATCCTGCCAGACCCTACACGATCAGTCACCAGCAGCAGCCGAAGCTGTCTGATCCTGGATTTCACTCGGATGCTTGAGGAACAGCTTGGTGATTTCCCCGGCAATTGTTGGCAATGCTATCAGGGGGATGATCTCGATCCAGTCTAGCAGATCGAGAGCCTGCGTATTGAAGATCGGCTGGAGGAATGGCACATATACCACAACCAGCAGAAGCACCCCGGAAGCTACTACCGCATACTGCATCCACTTATTAGAGAAGATACCTATCTTGAAAATGGAGAAATATTCAGAACGGGCACTGTAGGCTCGCAGAAGTTCCGAAAAGGCCAGAACGGTAAAGGCCATGCTGTGTGCTTCGTCGATTCCGCCTTGCTGCAACCCCAGGAAGAAAGCCCCCAGGGTGACAGCAGTCTTGGCGATGGTCTGAACGGTCATGTTGATCATGAGCACGCGATTGATGATCGGCTCGTTCGGCGAGCGTGGAGGACGATCCATGATGTCGGGATCACCCTTCTCGACGCCGATTGCCAGCGCGGGCGCACCATCGGTGAGCAGGTTGAGCCACAGCAACTGAATGGGAGTAAGCACCTGTGGATACCCCATCAGAACGCCAATAAAGATCACGGCGATTTCGGCAAGATTGCAGGTGAGTAAGAAGGCCACAAACTTACGGATATTGTCGTAGATGATACGACCCTGCTCTACTGCATTGACGATGCTGACATAGTTGTCATCGGTGAGCACCATGTCGGCGGTCTCTTTGCTGACGTCGGTCCCGGTGATGCCCATTGCAACGCCGATGCTGGCCCGCTTGAGGGCAGGCGCGTCATTGACACCATCCCCTGTCATAGCGACCACATAGTCGCGGTGACGAAAAGCTTCTACAATGCGGACTTTATGCTGTGGAGAAACACGGGCAAACACCGAGACGTGATCGAGTTCTTTCTCAAGCTCTGCATCTGACATGATTTCCAGTTCAGCACCGCTGACGACTCGCTCATCCGCATTCTGGATCAGGCCAATTTCGACAGCAATCGCGCGCGCTGTATCGGCATAGTCGCCTGTGACCATCACGGTCTTGATCCCGGCGTGACGTGCCCGCGCGATGGCGGGGGCGACCTCTGGGCGCGCGGGATCGATCATGCCAACCAGACCGACAAAGGTGAGATCGGATTCATGGTGCTCAACGGCTAACTCGTCAGGGCGTTCGGCAAATTGACGTTCGGCGATTGCCAGTACGCGGAGGGCCTTCTGCGCCATATCCCGGTTGACGTTCTCGATGTGGGCTTTGAATTCCCCGGTTAGCGGTTTTCTCATGCCCTGATCGTAATAGTGTGTACAGAGGTCGAGAATGAGATCAGGTGCTCCCTTTACGTGTAGGACGTGTTCGTCCCGATCCGGCTGCTCATGTAAGGTGCTCATGCGCTTACGAACCGAATCAAAGGGGATTTCATCGCGTCGAGGATAAAGTTTTTCCTGATCCTCGCGGATTAGATTGGCTTTAGCAGACGCGACTACGAGCGCGCCTTCAGTGGGATCGCCCACGATGCGAAACTCACGACCACCCTCTTCCAAATCGGGTTCGAGGCGAGCATCGCTGGAAAGCAAGGCCGCCCGCAGCAGGCGTACTAGATCGGGTGTGTCATGCGGGTCGAGTTGGTTGCCTTCGCGAGCAAACTTACCTGTGGGTGTGTATCCGCTGCCCGTGACTTCTACCATGATGTCAGGGACGTACAAGCGAACGGCGGTCATCTCATTCTGGGTCAGCGTCCCGGTCTTATCGGAGGCGATGGCTGACGCACTGCCGAGCGTCTCCACAGCAGGCAGCCGCCGAATGAGCGCATTGCGGGCGATCATTTCCCGCATACCCAGGGCGAGATTGATGGTCACAATGGCGGGCAGACCTTCAGGGACAGCGGCAATCGCAAGGGCGACAGCTACGAGAAAGGCATCGAGGGCCGTAGTGCGAAGGTTGGAGCCTACTCCGGGCATGTCCAACGAAGAAGGAAGCTGCCCAATGGAGATGCCAGCACTTGAGGCGATTTCCTGGGCGGCACGCCCAAAGGAGACGAGAAACACTAAGCCACAGATCGCCAGTGAAGCATAGGCCAGCCATGCGCCCAATTGATTGAGTCGAATCTGAAGGGGGGTCTCCTCTTCTTCGACTGACTGGATCATCTCGGCAATCTTGCCGATCTCGGTTTGCATACCGGTGGCGATCACAACGGCCTCACCGCGCCCGTAGGTCGCGATAGTGCTCTTATAGCCCATGTTCTTGCGATCCCCGATGCCAGCCGTTCTCTCTATCTTCTTATGGGCATCTTTATGTACCGGGACGGACTCGCCTGTCAGGGAGGCTTCGTCAATCTGTAGATTGGCGGTTTCCAGCAGGCGGACATCGGCGGGGATGTAGTTTCCGGCCTCCAACTGAACAATGTCACCGGGCACGACTTCGGCTTCCGGCACGTTGATCAAGTGCCCTCCCCGACGAACGTGGGCTTCGGGCGCGGACATCTTCCGCAAAGCGGCAAGAGCTTCTTCAGCGCGGCCTTCCTGAACGACGCCTAAAACAGCGTTCAAGACGACGATGAGCATAATCGCGCCAGCTTCGTAGTATTCGCCGAGAACAGCCGATACGATGCTTGCGCCGATGAGGAGTAAGACAACGACGTTCTTAAACTGGTTTAACAGGCGCGAAAGAAAGCCGGGGCGGGATTGTTCCCGAAGCTCATTGCGACCATAGCGCGTCAGGCGCTGGTTGACTTCTTGTTCCGATAGACCCTGCGCAGGGTCAACACTCAACTGGGTGAGAGTTTCTTCGGAAGAAAGGTCGTGCCATAAAGTACCCGTAGTATCCACGTAGGCATTTCTACTTTCTAAACAGGCTGATTAAAAAGGGTAGTGTGCTGGCCTGCTTCCTACAGGCACGCTACCGATCCAAGAATCCCCCTCTTACTGAAATAAGGTGGGGAGAAAGTTCTTTTGCTGGAATCCAAAGAAATCTAACAGGGCATCCTGGAGTACATACAGCGCCATTGAGGGCAGACCCGCCGCAGAGGTCAACGCAACCGCCAGTAAATAGAACTGCGGATTATTCAATCCGGTGGCTGAGATGCCGAGCATGATGTCCTGATAGCTCGTCAGGAGATTGCCCAGTGAAGACGCTGGAAGCTGAACGCCAAGACCCGCGAAATCAACCAGAATGCTGGATTGAAAGATCACGAACATCGCCCCAGTGAACATGACGAGGAGGAAACCACCCAGCCGCCAGCGTAAACTGCGGTCGGGGGGGGCCGCCGCCCACAGATCATCCATGCCCCGTGCGAAACGTGGAGCCAACGCCAACCCTATGGTGGAGCCGATCAGCGCTATTGACTGCACGGTAGAGCCAATAGGTGTGCCATAGCGACTGATTGTGAACATCAGTACGATGATCATCGGGTGGAGTAAAATCGCGGCATCGGCAGGGATCAGCAGGACATCGGCAACGGTATCGCCAATCACGGGCTTCCAGCCTGTAATCTTCTTCAGGGCAATGGCTGCGCCGCCCCACACGCCACCAAGGATCAGGGCGGTGAGAGCACCTGTCAAAACCATGATCCCTGATTCACGCTGACCGAGCGCGATGCGAGCCTGCACGTCACGCCCCAAGCGATCTGTGCCCAGTGGGTGTTCGGGGGAACGAGGCGCATAGACTGCCTGCGGGTCGGAAGCCATCGGGTCAAGCGAGGAGAACAATGAATTGCGGACTATCGAAATCACGGGAACCAGTACGAGGAAGAGCGCAATGCCCAGCCAGATCGTTTGCATTTGGCGCGGTGTTTGAGAAGCAGGCTGGTGCTTACTACCCCGGCGATCTAGTTTGTCAGAGGCATGGTGGAAGCGATAGGCATTCAGCGCACTGGCTGTCAGCGTGGATCGAAGCCGGGCGATCAGGAGCCAAAGAGGAAACAGGGCGAGAACGGTCACAAGAACTGCCGGGTCGCGCGCGATGATGGAGTTCAGGAATAGTTGACCCACACCGGGATAGGCAAACATGGTTTCGATCAACAATGTAATGCCAATGATCCAGCCAGCCTGCTCGTAGAAGGTGCGGGCGATCTCCATGCCCAGGATGGCCCAGCCATCACCCCCTTGATGGCCTTCTTCGATCCAGCTTCGCCAGGCACGGAAACCCGCCTGTGCGCTGATCAGGGCAGGAAGGAGGGCCGTGATGAGGCCGGGCAGGATCAGATAGCGAACCAGTTCAAGGATAGGAATACCATTCGGGCCACGCGCGGAGAAGGTTCCGCCAAAGGGGAGCAACTTCCAGCGGACGGCAACGAACAGAATTCCGAGCAACGAAAGCCCGACGGCTGTGGCGGAAAACACGCGGATCGCGCCCAGCTTTACGAGGCTAAAGATCGCCAGCCCCAGACTCTCGCGCCGTTGGGTGAAACGATAGATGAGGATCGCAACGAAGGTAAGCAGTGCGGTGAGGATCATGGCGGCGACTGAAGTGGCGGCTAGCAACCGCAACGTCGCGGGGATGCGATCTGCCAGCAATTGCGCGACGGGCTGCCCCTGCGCGATCACGCTGGATACATCACAGCAAGCCTGATCCCCGGCGAGATTGGCGTAATGAAGTGCCCCGGTAATCACATAGCCAAATGGCCCCGGCTGCCCGATGGTGCCTTTGAGCGCGGAGAAGCCGAAAAGGGCAATAGCATAGGCAAGCAGAAGCAGGAGGATTCGACGGATGGGGTAGGCCAGGATCGCTGTCGCCTGATCGCCGTGCGTTTTGCCGCGATGGGCGTTCCGGGCGCGCCAGCCCGTCAGGATGGCATAGCCCAGCGCGAAGAGATCCCAGATTGGAAAGAAGAGAAAGGTTCCTAAAAACGCACTCAGGCCAAACCATTTGGATCGATTGGACTCAGGCGGGGAAGACATAGAGTGTAGCATCCTCTAGCTGGCGAATGTCTGGATCAAAAAGACAGCCCGGATTGTGTCGCATCCGGGCTTCTGTGGCAAATCGTGTTTGGGTAGCAGGGGAACGATCAAGCAATACGGCGCGTTTCCCCGGACTGTTCTTCGAGATACTCCTCAACGGTTGCCAAGGCTGAGGCGAACAGGTTCAGGAGTTCACGGTCGGGCTTCTTATAGCGGTGGAGAGTCTGCGCCACACACATGTCACACCCTCGCATAGCACGATAGCTATCCGTCTCACACTCCATGCAACCATTGAGGCGGATCATCATCAGGACAAAGGCCAGTACCTGAGGATCATCCTCCGGGAGGGAGAGGACACGCTCGACTAATTCACGCCACTCTGGGCCACGTGAATCGAGCAGCAGGGGGATCACACGATTGGGAAACATGATTTCTGTATTCACGTACATTGCGAACCCATCTCTCTTTCCATTCCTACCAGACGTGATTCCAACACAATTTTACACCGACCACATGTTCGCATTTTATCGGGAGATTCAAACCAAAGTCAATATGAAGCAGGTACTATGTTTCGTTAGGGTTTGGTTGGTAAAGATGAATTTGAGTACAAACAGGTTGTTGAAGACACAGCTTTGTGTTGTAAAACTGTTGAAATTCTTCCACAGATTCTATCCAAAAACATACTAATCGAATCGCTCAACCGAACTCGGATGAGCGCATGGAGATCGAACATTATGCGGTGAAGGAGCCAGGGCGCGTGGTATACTTGCGGCGATTGTATTCCTAGTTGCTTCTTTCCAACATCAGAGGCCCTAGTTGAACCTGAGCATTGAACGGGCAGCTCAATTTTATACAGATGATGACCCGGTCCATGATTTTGCGCACGTGCTGCGGGTGCTGGCGTTGGCGGAACGGTTGGCAGAACTGGAAGGCGCAGATCGAGAGATCGTACGTACGGCTGTGCTGCTGCATGACATCTCCCGCACCGGAGATGATAACCACAACCAGGGGTTTGCCCTGCGTGTCGCTCAGGAAGAAGATCATGCCATGAGTGCTGCACAGAGAGCGCGAGCTTTGATGAAAGATTCAGCGCCCGAATTTGTAGGGGCTGTTGCTCACGCAATAGAGGCTCACCGCTACCGGAATGCTGTCGTTCCTCAGACCATCGAAGCAAAAGTGGTATTTGATGCGGATAAACTCGATGCGATTGGGGCCATTGGTATTGCTAGAGCATTTGCTTATGCGGGAGGAAAGAACATGCCCCTGTGGGGGCGCGTTAGCCCTGATTATGAACCAGGGAACAGTGACGAACTCCACACCCCCCTGCATGAATTTCATGTCAAGCTGCAAAAGATCAAAGACAACCTGTATACCCGAAGTGGACGGGCGCTCGCTGAATCACGCCATGCTTTCATGGTGGCTTTTATCGAGCAGATCAACTCAGAAGTAGAGGGCGTGCGTTGACTCACCTCGCCCCTAATGGAATTCTCCGGCGTATTAACCTGCGCAAAGTAGCCATCTTTGTGTTTAGCATCGGACTATTCATTCTGGCACTGGAGTTCATGAAAGCAGGCGCGCGGGGTCTCGCCCCGTTTATTCGGGATACGCTGCGAGTCTCGAACCCAATCAATGGGTTGGGATTTGGCTGGCTGTTTGCCTATGGCGTGATGAGCGGATCACCTGTGGCGGCTGCTTCTTTAACGTTCTTTGATGCGGGGGCGATCAATCAGACAACGTCCTTCGCGATGATCAGCGGATCGCGGTTAGGGGCATCTCTAATCGTACTGATCCTGGGTTTGATCTACGTACTGCGTGGACACGAAAAGGTCGCCAGCCTGACCACCGGGCTGCTCTCTCTGATTGTAACCGCCACGGTATACCTCCCGGCACTGCCTATCGGGTACTTCCTACTCGAATCAGGGCTGTTGAACGGGAATGCTCAACTGCAGCCAGGAGGCAAGATCGTCTCTGTGATGGACGTGATCTTTGGCCCCCCTATCGATCTGGCAGTTCGCTATCTGCCGGGGTGGGCTATCTTTCTTGGTGGGTTAGGGTTAATCATCACAACATTCAATTTATTTGACAAAGCCCTGCCAGAACTGAAGCTAACAGAAAGCGCGTTCGATGCAATCCCGCGAGTTCTGTATCGGCCCTCTGTAACCTTTGCCCTCGGTTTTGGCATTACTCTCTTGACGATGAGTGTCTCTGTCTCACTGGGGCTACTGGTCCCGCTTTCGGTACGTGGATATATTCGCCGGGAGAATCTTGTTCCGTATATCATGGGGTGCAACATCTCGACCTTCATCGATACGCTGGTCGCCGGGCTACTTCTGCGCAACCCTGCCGCAGCCGGAATCGTACTGGCTGAGATGTTGAGCATCGTCATCGTCTCTGGCATTATTCTGCTGTTCTTCTTCCAGTTCTATGAGCGAAGCATCCTGCGATTTGTTATGTGGCTCAGTGAAACCCCGCAGCGATTGGGTGTGTTTTTTGTGCTGCTCTTCCTGATCCCACTGGCTTTGCTGATTGTGAGGTAGCCACTGATGCATATTCTGATCGTCACCGACGGCTCCGAGAAAGGGCGGGATGCGGCCATGTTTGCAGCTCTGTTAGCCCGCCCGGCAGGAGCAGCCGTCACACTACTTGGTACGACGGGTCAGCCAAGCAGACAGAAAAGCCTGAGGAGTCATCTCCAGGAACTAAGCCATGCCCTGTTTGATGACAGTGAGTGTATGGTCACAATCAAAGTAGAGAGTGGTTACGCAGAAGAGGTCATTCTACAGGAACTTTCCGAGCACTTTTATCACATGGTGGTGATCGGCTGGTACCAACGGCGAGGAATTCGACGGTTTGTTCTGGGGTCTGTAGCCCGCTACCTAGGCCAGCATGTCGAGGTACCGCTGCTAGTGGTGAGCAACAGCAATGAGTCCATTCAGCGTATGCTTATCTGTACCAGCGGCGAACTAGCAGGTGAAACGGATGCCCAGTTTGGCGGCGCTATCGCAGCGCTCATCGATGCTGAGGTTACTCTACTACATGTGATGTCTCAGATAGCCCTGATCCCGGATGCTCGTTTGGAAGATCTGGAAGAAGATGCCCCGGCATTGATCGAACGCGGCGCGCGGGAAGGCATTCACCTGACGCGGGGTCTTGAGATTCTCGCAGAAGCGGGAATACCAGAGGAGCGGAGCTCCGCAAAAGTCCGGCATGGGCTGGTACTGGATGAGATTATCAGGGAAGCCAATGAAGGGAATTACGACCTGATCGTGGTTGGTGCTCACCAGGTTCCGAGTGATCGCGGGTGGAAGGAACTTCGGTCACTATTGCAGGAGGATATGTGCGATCATATTCTGACCCATGTGCGGCGGCCCGTTCTGATTGTCCATGCGCTGGATGATCGCGAATGGTTCAGCCAGACGATCCAGGAGCAGGAACAGGAGCAGGGTTGATCCTCCGCCACACGGCAAGTGCGCCTATGATCAAGGCTCCAAGTGATCCTTCTACCCCCCATAGTAATGGGATGTTCTGCCAGTTCACGAAGATGCTGCCCGTGATATAGCTCCAGTTGGCGGGGGTTGAGGCACTCCGCGCGAGTAGGCCCAGATCGAGGTGATAATTGTACGAGAAGGCTATATGAGCCAGCATATTGCGCACGGATAGAAACAGTAATCCATACAGCAACAGAAGTAGAACATCCTTCCCCGCAGAAGTACGCATCCCGAATATCCTAGCCATTGCATAGCTCACGGGAATAAACCACAGTGAAATAAATGGAGTCAGATAGCGACCATCGAAGGTGAAGCCGCTGAAGGTGTGATGTTTGGAAAACAACATCAGGTATAGCAAGAACACCCCGACTACCAGTATTGCCTCCTTCCAACGGCTTCGGGTATACGTCCAGACTCCGGCAAGGCCAACGATCGTGATCGGCATGAGAAGAAACAATCCTTGATTCGGCTGATCGCGGGCATCTATGCCGTACCAGAGCATGGCTTTCAGCCCTTGCCACAGGGGGAAATCGAATGTGGTTGCGAAGCTAGCTGCCCAAGGATAGTTGATGGCATATCGATATGATGTGGTGAAGGGGCCGCCAAAATTCACGGTGTTGTAGTACAGGAAGAAAGCGGCAGGGATCGCCGCGCCAACTCCAAGCAAGGATAGCGCGCCCCATGAGCCTCTCCTCTGGACCAGCCGCCAACGCAGCATAGCAGCAAGATACAGAAGTACAATCCCCACGAACAGCACATTGGAATACTCAACCAGCACGGACATCCCCAACGAGAATCCCAGAAGGAGGGCCAACAGGGGTCTTAGACGCCCATCGCGGATGACCTTCAAGGCTAAGGCTATTGATCCTATGACCAGCAAGGCCGAAGGCGCATGGGAATACAAAACGCCGCCATACTTCCAGAGAATTGTGCCAAAGGCCAGCGCGGTGCTGCCTGTCAACGCGACTAGCTCCGATAGGCCGAGGCTGCGCAGAATCAGATACACAATCACGATGACGGCCCCACCAGCCAGCGCAGGGAACATCAGCAAATAGGCCAGTCGGGGATTGCCTTCGTCGTGGCGGGAGGGGAGATCGTGAAAGGGGCCTGGGAGGATACCACCCAGCCAGTAAAAAGGAACAGCCATCAACGCTGTGCCGGGAGGACGGTCGCTGTAGATCACGTCATTGCGTATGGCAAGATCGTTGCCCTCGGCAAAATGCGCGTAGGTCTCGATGCGAAACCGCCCTTCATCGACCATCGACCGGAGGAGCGCGTAGTGGCTGCCATCGTTGGAAGATGTCAACCCGGCGGAGGTGGCATAGTAGATCGAGGATACGATGACAAGCAGGAGAACCGGGATCAGGCGCTGGCGCACAGAAGGAATCCTGAGGGTAGAAAAGAATCGGGGCGGCTACAAGCCGCCCCGCCAATCATAAAGGAGAGAGGGTTATTCTTCAACTGCACCTGCTATCGGACGGACATAGTTCAGTTGCGACAGCTCGCGTACCTGCTGGGCGGCATGATAGGAACTCCGCACCAAGGGGCCGCTTTCTACCCACTTGAAGCCCATTTCCAGGCCGATTTTCTTCAACTCCATGAATTCGGTTGGCTCGTAATAGCGGTCAATAGGTAGATGCCTCTTGCTCGGCTGAAGGTACTGACCTAGCGTCAGAATATCGACACGCTGCTCGGCGAGATCGGCCATCACCTCAACGACTTCATCGAAGGTCTCGCCCAGCCCGACCATGATGCCACTCTTGGTAAGCACCAGCGGGTCCATGCGTTTGGCGTTGCGTAAGGTCGTCATGGCCCACTCGTAATTGTCCTGAGGCTGCACCTTCTTGAACAGCCTGGGGACAGTTTCAACATTGTGATTGAGAATCTCCGGCTGCGCGTCCATGACGATCTGAAGCGCGTCCGGGTTTCCCTTGAAGTCGGGGATGAGAACTTCGATGGAGCAGCCGGGATGCACCTGCCGGATGCGGCGGATGACCATCGCGAAGATGGGCGCGCCGCCGTCGGGCCGTTCGTCGCGGTTCACGGAGGTAATGACGACGTGCTGGAGGTTCATAGCGCGGACGGCTTCGGCAACGCGCAGGGGTTCCTGCCAATCCATCGCATCCGGTCGCCCGGTCTTGATGTCGCAGAACCCGCATGAGCGCGTGCAGGTATCGCCCATCATGAGAAAGGTGGCTGTACCTTTCCCCCAGCACTCACCCAGATTGGGGCACATGGCCTCTTCACACACGGTGTTGAGGGATTTGGAACGCATCAGGCCCTGAAGCCACTCATAGGTTTCGCCGCCGGGGGCGCGAACTTTTAGCCATTCCGGACGGCGCTTCGGCTTCGGGGTTTCCTGAATATCGTCAGGGTGAATCACAGACATGGGGACTCGTTTCGTTATTCAATAGATCAGCGCAGCATCAGGATTATAACGGCGTGGTAAGGGGGTCACAAGGCGTATCGAAGATCGGATTACCCGGATAGCTGCTGGGAGACTACTTCAAGCAACGCCGCCTGAGACTCGACCAGGAAGAAGTGATCGCCGGGGAGCCTATTGAGGGAGAATGCCCCCGTTGTCTGAGAACGCCAGGCGTCAAGGCTTTCGCGCGGTACGCGGTGATCGGTAAGGCCGCCAAAGGCGGTGATCGGACATGACAGCGGTGGTTCGTCTTGATAGGTATAGGTCTC
>JAHEME010000459.1 GCA_024643825.1 Chloroflexota bacterium
CATTGCTCGGAGGTTTTGGTGGCGGAACATCCTGTATAAGAAGTTTGCCTTTACCATCGAAAAAGACTTGTTTCATGATGAGTGTCTGTGAAGATTGTGCTCTCGGACAGGGTTAGCGAATTGAACAAGTTTAGCGGCTGTTTAGCGAAGCAGCGCGTGTATGTGGGCTTAACGTCTTTCGCATGTTAAGAAGCGCCGTCCTCCCTACGTTTCGCACCGTCTGCACATCGGGAATATGGCCCTGATGTGGGTAAATCAGCAGCACCAGGTTGCACGGGAGTTTAACCCGTCCACTGAATTTGGCAACCGGGCCAGGCTCTCGGACGCCGTAGCGGGGCGAGAACCATCCATCATCCAATCGGGCTTTTAAGGGGAATTCGCCTAACGGTAGCAAGAGCAAATTCGCATCGGCGTCCGCCTCACAGAGAATGGCGTTATTCTGACGATCTAGTTGGACAGTCGAAGGCGCAAAGTGGAAGTGGAGTCCCAATTCTGTTTCCACCACCGGGATTGGAGTGCCATCTTCGCTGGGTGCGATTACAGATACCTGATCATGCAGCAGCCATAATTTGAGATGTTTGTCAAACCACACCTGTCTGCGATGGATCAGGCCAGGTGTCAATCGCGCATAGCCATTATGAGAAGCATCGAAGAGATCGTAGGCAGGGTCGGATATCCAGCGATGCAGGGTTACCTGAGCATCCGGCGTAAGCCGAAAGAGGTCTCCATCAAAGCGGTTGATTTCGGCTTCACCTACTTGCAGTGTATTGTGATATGACGTGGAGCGGAAAAGATTGCGCATTTCCGGGTTGGAAGTGTACAGGTACGATCCCGGATCGATCAGAAGTGGTTTTCCGTATGCAGTCGCAGTAAGACTAAGAACATCGTTATGCGCATGTCCCCCGGCTCCATTCTGACCCACATCCCCGGCGTCGATAGTCATGTGATATGCATCGTGTCGCAAGACATACAACCCTGCCGCTTCCATTTCTCGCGAGGAGGCGACATCCTGTACTGTCAGAGGATGTCGAGTGAGGGCGCTGGCCCGCACCCGAATGCCGGGGGTCACGTCTACCCAGTCATCAGGCCCTACACCTACTGGTAGTTCTATAGTGCGGAAGAGAATATCACTGTAACGGGCGGCAGCATCAGAGGCAAAAAACCAGAAGGCATCCTGCCACTCATACCCGGCGCCAACCGCCCAGCCTCGCTCGGTTGGGTCGATGTAGCCAGCCCATTCTGGGAGTTCGCGCTCTAAGACTAGCGATCCAAGTGCCAGCAGATGGCGATGATCATTCACGACCCGCGCCGGATCGTCGTGGTAGGTCAGAATATGCAGACGACCATCGTCTGCATCGCCAATTTGCGGGGCCATGCCATCCGGCTGTGTGTAGTACAGAATCGCGTCAAGCATCGACCGCAGCCGTGCCACGATAACTTCTGGAATCGGGATTTCATTGATCAGGCAGAGCGATGCTACGCTGAGGAGCATCTCTGTCACAAGCCGATGATAAGAGGTCGAAGCTTCGTAGCTTACGCCATCGGGGTAAATCTGCCTCTCGATTTCCTCCCACAATCGTTTGAGACCAACTTCCTTCCAGCGAGCCGCATCTTTGAATTCTGGGAACAGGATTCCCAGATAGATCAGCCCCGTCAGATTGGCGATCAGGTGATTGGTTCGCGGCCAGCCATCTTCCAGATGGCTGTAGAGGTAATCGCCATGCTGCTGGAGACTCGTTAGCCAGGTGGCAAGGAAATCATCAGTAGCTGCTTCTGATTCCAGGATGCTGAACACAGACCATATCAGGTTTACGGAACGAATGGCCGCATCCATTGGACCAGCCCAGTTGACACCGAACTCAACCGGGTTTGACTGAATCCAATGCCGGATTTGTGTTACAAGTTCACTGGCATACTCCTCGTTCAACGTATAGAGATATGCCTGTCCTAACCGCACTCCGTGATGAAAGCGGCTGAGTTCCCAGGGAACTTTGACGTCAAATCCCCCGATTGGTGAAGTCAAGGTAAGTCGTGAGTGATGTTCTAGGGGCCATCGATGCCCGGTCTTGAAGTCAATATGCCAGTCAATTTCCTTGCCCAGATCGACTTTCCCGGAGCCAAGAATATCAAACTGATGCTGGCAGATTTGATCCGCTTCATCGAGTGTTGCCCACATAGGTTCGGGGAAAAACTGACCGATCATGGCGGCATGTTCGCTGAGGAGGCCAAAAAACCGGGGGCTTTGCCGTGACCGGATCTGCTTCGCCAATTCTTCAACACTGGTGCCCACCTTCATGACGGTTGGCTTGCGTGGCGCGGTTCGCTTGCGCACTTCGCGGATCAGCCGCTGCCAGGCAACACGCGGTAGTGCCTTCGGCGGAATCCGTAGAGGTGGTGCTGGTCGATCTTTGTTGGTGTGAGTGGTTGCCATCAGTCTAGTTTACCAGCAACTCGTCATATACGGCGACTGTTGAAGCTGCATTTGTGGGGGCATCGAACAGGCGGCGGGCGCGTGTATAGGCTGCTTCTCCTAGCTGATGGCTATGCTCACGATGAGTCAGAATATCCACGAGCGTTTGTGCCAGAGCCTGTGTGTCATTCGCGGGGACAAGGTAGCCCGTCTCCCCGTGAATGATAAGTTCCTGAGGGCCACCGAGATCAGATGCGACAGAGGGTCTCGCCATTGCTGCCGCTTCGAGGATAGGTCGTGCAAAGTGCGGAACCTTCGATGGGAATACGAGCACATCGCTGGCCGCGAGGATCGCGGGAATATCCTGCCGTATGCCTGTAAATAACATGCGACTGCCCGCTTCGCCTAACCCTTCAATCTCCTTCTGGACGGCCCGATAATAACTATCCGCCCCTAGCATAAACTTGGCGACAGCCTTCCAATTTCGTAAGGCTCCCTGCGAAAGCAGTGGCCCAGCAATCAGCACATACGTATTTGGAACCTCCGCGAGAACTTCTTGTAGGGATTGGATCAGCGTGAGCGTTCCTTTCGGGCGCGCCACACCACCCAACATCACCACGACCGAGGCTTCCGCCGGGATACCAAACTCTTGCCGAATTTCCTGACCACTGATGGTTCGGTCAAACTCAGCAAAATCCACGAAATTGTAGATTACTCGAATTCGGTCACTGAGTGTCAATTGATCCGCGTCATACTGACTGATGGCGATCACGCGCGCTGCTGTACGGTCGATCACAGCCCGGATCACCGCGCGCCGCATGCCGAGAATCCCTCGTGCCAGCGGCTCACGAATATGCCACACAACGGGAACGTGTTCATAGGCACACGCCACTGCACAGGGCGACAGCGTCGAGGAGTTCAGATGAACAATGTCCGGCTGGAACCTGCGAATGATCTCCCGTGTTCGCATGATCGAGGGCACAATACGCAGAACTTTACCGGGCAGCCGCCACCAATCTGCCCCCCCGTACCATTCGAGGTTTGTATGGCTGAAGTCGCTGATCCCCGTCTCAACGTGGGTTTCAATGCCCTCTGCCCGGTACAGATCGACCACCGGGCCGGGTTTCAGCGTGACCACCACTGGCTCGAATCGCTTGCGGTCAA
>JAHEME010000025.1 GCA_024643825.1 Chloroflexota bacterium
TCAGTCGTAAGCTTCAGGTGGCTTTCAGTCAACGGGCATGCTGCTGGCTTCAGCCTGTATTGCGTTGCTTTCAGCAACTTGGTTGTTTAACCTATCGGCTTCGAGCCGATAGTATTTAGTTCCACTGAGATAGAGCCGAAGCCGAAATCTCCACGCAGCCAGAAGTCGTCATGGCAGCCGCAAAATTGGCGTAAGACATCCCCAGCGTCTCCTCCAAAGGCTTGAGAGTATCGCTGTATTCCAATCCATCCAGTGGAACCAGCCCGCGTCGCGCTATCCCCAGCGAAACCGACTTCACCGAATCCGCATCCAGGCACGCACGAATCCCCCGACCTTCTGGCAATCCCTTCCCAAAATAGAGGAACCCCGTCTGCCGTTCGTCATAGCGAAGTTCAACTAAGTAGTCGGTCTCTCCCTGAAACGGAACAATCCCGATCAACAGCGCATCCGGCTGCCCCATCTGATTCATTACCTGAAGAATGGGGAGGTAGGGCGGCAAATACTCCCACCCAACCGAGACGGTATCCGTGACGGTATCCGTGACAAAAACAGTCACCAGCGGGGCCGCCAACCCCATGCTCTCGGCGGCAGCTGCATCACGTGATTTGGTTAGCCATGCCGCCAGCCTTCCCGACCCATCCTGAATACCGGGGTAGTCGCCAGGAATCAGATCGGGCAGCCCAATCCCCAGATGGCTATAGAAATCATACACATCGTTTACGTTCGCCTGTCCTACCGTGAGATTGTTGTAGCAGGGCAGGGAGCACCCCGTCGGAGGATTCGTGAACGGGTCGAGCCGGACATGGAGTTCGACAGTTGTCAGGTTGTCCGGCGGAAGCAGCGGGCGTGTGGGTTGAATCGTGGGTTGACCACCGGAAGAGGGTGCAACCTGCTGGGGCGGATTCACAATGCCCGCCGCCGGGAATGTCGCGGGGGCTGCTCCAGAAGTGCCACCGCAAGCACTGAGTGTGCTCATAATGGCTACCGCGATCACAGCGTGTATCCAGCGCAGCAGCGGCTTCACCCTGTCGCCACCACGAAGGCTACCGCATGTTCATGCGTATGAGACAAACTGATCGACCACTCGTGCAAACCAAGATCGCGCGCAATCTGGGAGGCAGCCCCATGCAGAAGGACATCGGGTTTACCGCGTTCATCCTGCACCACCTCAATATCCGTCCACTGCATATCACCGATCCCCGTTCCCAATGCTTTAGCGACAGCTTCCTTGGCGGCGAAACGCGCGGCGTAGGCAGAAAAGCGATCGCCGCAGCGATCACGCTCCCCCTGCGTGTAGAATCGACGGTAAAACCGTTCCCCATGTCGCGCGGCTGCCTGCTCAATCCGGGAGACCTCGATAATGTCTACACCTGTTCGCAGCATAGAGAAGCTACCTCATCCGGAGATTTCAGGCCCGGCGATCCCCACCGCGTAGGCGTCAGGATTCAGGTAATGCCTCGTCGCAGCCTGAAGATCAGCCAGGGTCAGCGAGTCAATCATTTCCCCATACTTCTGCAAATAATCCAGCCCCAGATCATACAGTTCCATGTTCTGAATGCTGCCCGCTGTTCCCTCGTTGGTTTCGAGTCCGAGCACAAGCTGTCCCTTGAAGAAGGATTTATTGTCTGAAAGTTCTTCTCCCATCACTGGCTCTTCTACGATCCGCTGAATCTCTACTAGGATGCTGTCAATCGCCCGATCCACATTGCCGGGGTCAACCCCTGCGCTCACCTTCCACGGGCCAGGCCCCATCCCACCCGTAAGCTGGCTGTACGAATAATACGCAAGGCCCTGATCCTCACGGACATTATCGCCAAGTCGCCCCATCAATCCAAAGACGCCGAGGATGCTGTTTGCCATCCGCGCTGCCTGAAAGTCTGACGCGCTGCGGGCTGGGCCGGGAAAGCCCAGTGCAATATCCACCTGTGATTTTCCGGGAATTGGCACAAACATACGTCGCGGCTCGCGGATTGGCGCGGCAGGCGGAGCCTCTGGCGGCGCTTCTTGATTGGGATTCTCCCAGTCCGCAAAGACCGATTCAACCATGCGCACCGCATCGGCAGCTTTGACGGCTCCCGCCACCACAATGATCGCGCCCTGCGGCCCAAACTTGCGTTGAAATTCCACCAGATTATCCCGCGTGATCGTGGCTACCGTCTCCGGGTAGCCGCTAACACTGAACCGGTACGGATGATCCGGGTAGGCAAGCTCCTGGAATTTCAAGGACGCCATGGATCGGGTACTGAAAGCCCTCATCTGCAGGCCCGTCAGGATTTCACCCCGTACTTTCTCAATATGATCTTCTGGGAAGGTCGGCTCACGCAGAACTTCTGCCAGCAACCCAAGCATCAACGGAAGGTCTTCAGCAAGACTCTTGAGATCAAAACTGTAGGTATGTCCGCCGCTGCCAACATCCAGACTCGCGCCAATGCCCTCGATCTCTTCAAACAATTCCCTGAAGGTATGATCCTTCGTACCCCTCATCAGCAATTCGCTGTGAAAATTCGCCAGCCCCGCCTTTTCTTCCGGTTCCCATAAAGCGCCGCCTCGCAGCATCCCATCAACCACCACGGACGGGCTAGAAAAGTTCTCACGCACCAGCACCGTGATCCCGTTCTTGAGCACGGTACGGGAGATAGTGTCTTCACCGGGAAGAGCGTGAATCGATGTCTTCTGAATACTCATTCCAGGTCGCTATCCTCTCGGGTTCCATTGCCAGTTGGCACGTACCAGCCCACAATTCGCCGATTCGGGTTGAACACATCCGCTGCTACCCGGCGTACATCATCCAGAGAAACAGCCATCAGCTTATCGAGGAAGGTATCAAACCACACATAATCCCCAACCAGAGTCTCCGCGAACCCTAACCAGAATCCGTGACTGGAAACGCTCTCGCTGTCATAGGCGAACAGGGCTTTCGCCTGTTTGCGCGCCTTCTCAAACTCTTCCACGCTGATGTCCCCGCTGGCGGCCCGCTGAGTCTCCGCGTGAATGGCGTTCTCTACTTCCTGCGGGGTACGCCCATCCCGCACGGTGGCGCTGATGATATATAGATACGGGTTGATCGTAGCCACCAGACCACCATCCGCCCCGGCAGCGAGTTCCGTCTCCACCAGGGCGCGATACAACCGCGAGGTATTGTTCGAGGTATACGATGTGCTCATGAAGTTGAAACTGCTCGCACCCGCAAGGATGCTATCCAGCACAGCGAGTGCGAAGAAGTCCGGGTGTGTAATCTCGTATCCCAGATAAGCGACATGTACGTGCGACGTCTGCCCTTCCCGATTGATGACCACACGGCGTTCCCCATATTGGGGAGGCTCAGGCCGACCTATCGAGGGTAGGGAGGAACCAGCCGGAATATCGCCAAACTTTCGTTTGATCATTTCCAGCGCCTCGTCCGCCTGAACATCCCCCACCAGAACGGCGATGGCATTATTCGGAACATAGTGCTTCCGGTAATGACCATAGAGATCGTCGCGCGTCATGGTGAGCAGATCAGCCTTATCGCCGATCACCATATGATGATAAGGATGCACGCGGAAAGCAGCGGCAACCACCTCTTCATACAGCAGCCACGACGGAGAATTCTCCGATCCGCTGCGCTCGGAAATAATTACGGTGCGCTCAGAGTTCACTTCATCCGGGTCAAACACCGAATGGATCATTCGGTCGGCTTCCAGATTCATCCCCAGCTCAATCTGTGCGGAGGGCATGACCTCATAGTAGGCAGTCCAATCAATGTATGTCATAGCATTCCATTGACCGCCTTCGCGCGAGATCAGCTTGTCGAGAACCGCCGCCGGGTAGGTGGGCGTTCCCTTGAACTGCATATGCTCCACCCAGTGAGAAATCCCCGTTTGACCGGGGATTTCGTTACGGCTCCCTACTCGATACCACATCCAGAAGGTCGCCACGGGGGCATTGTGAATTTCTTTGATCAAGACCGTAAGTCCATTATCTAGTGTGGTCTTGATGACTCCGTTTTCTGTTGTCATACACTTCCTTTAAATCAGGAGGTCTGGGTCACACCAGTGCGCCCGTTAGAGGGTAGTTCAACCCCGGATGCTCCATTGTAGCCACGGCCAATTCCACGATAGGTAAAACCATGCTCAGTCATCATTTCCGGCTCATAAATATTACGCCCATCGATGATGATAGGCCGTTTCATGGCAGTGTAAATCCGTTCCATATCAAGGTTCTTAAACTCGTTCCATTCGGTGATGACGACCAGCGCATCACATCCCTCAGCAACCTCATACGGGCTGTTGCACAAAACTACATTGGGCATCATCTGCGCCGCATGCTTCATGGATACAGGATCGTAGCCTTTGCATTTGGCTCCTGCCTCAAACAGGATTTCCGCAATGTCAATCGCAGGGGCTTCCCGCATATCATCCGTATTCGGCTTGAAGGCCAACCCTAAAAGCCCGATAGTCTTTCCCGATAGATCATCGCCCAGAAGCTCACGCAGCTTATTGACAACAATCTTGCGCTGAAAGCCGTTAATGTCTACTACTGCCTGTAAGAGTTGCGGGTGCTTCCCCTGAACCGTCGCCATGTGCTTCAGCGCGGAAACATCCTTCGGAAAGCACGAACCACCATACCCTACTCCGGCATCCAGGAAGAAACGGCCAATTCGTTTATCCAGCCCCATGCCGACAGCAACTTCTTTTACATCGGCCCCTAACGCCTCGCAGATGTTGGCAATCTCGTTGATAAACGAAATCTTCGTAGCGAGGAAGGCGTTCGACGCATACTTGATCATCTCGGCAGTGCGCAGGTCTGTGATCACAATCGGGGCGCGCAGCGGCAGATGCAGATGCGCTACCTCCGAGGCCGCGTCTTGATCCAACGAACCCAGTACCGTGCGATCCGGGTTCATGAAATCAACCAGAGCCGAACCTTCTCGGAGGAATTCCGGGCACGATACCACAGAAAACGGGATTGGATGCGACTGGGTTTCCCGCACAATATCGGATACCCAGTCCCCCGTCCCAACTGGAACAGTAGATTTGTTGATCACGATCAGGGAATGATCCATAGTCTGGGCGATGGACTCCGCAGCAGAACGCACATACTGAAGGTCAGCTTCCCCATCGACACCCTGGGGCGTTCCGACGCAGATAAATACGAACTCCGCCTCAGCGAGCGCCTCTTCATAGGACGTTGTGAAGGAGAGTCTGCCTGCATCTACATTCCGCGCAACGATTTCACTGAGGCCCGGTTCGTAGATAGGAAGAATGCCTTTCTTGAGGTTTTCGACTCGCTCCTCAATGATGTCCAGGGCCACCACTTTATTTCCTAAATCTGCAAAGCAGGCTCCGGTAACCAACCCGACATAGCCCACTCCTACCACTGCAATCGATCTCATTGGAAAATCCTTATGGGTTGTAAAGCTGCCTGACCAGGAGGTTCAGACTTCACTCTTTCCACAACAATGAACAACGTGACACTCTCAAAAGTTTACCGCAATTAAAACGGCTTGCCTATGAGATGCTTGGGGAAGACACTCTATCCGATTCAAAAAGCCTCACCTACACAGGGCAGGCGAGGCATTCGGGTGAAACATCGAGAAGGCTATGCTAGATCACCTTCTCGATTCGGTTGGAAACGACTACTTCTTGGGGGCTTCATCCTCAGTGGGGGTGAAGCTGGTGGCCATCTTGTCCAGCGCGTCGCTCAGGCTCTTGAGGGCCGTCACCAACCCCTTGCGGGCTTCATCAGCTACCTTGCCAGCCTGAACGTCCTCGGCAACCTGCTTGGCTCCGGTCTGTACCTTCTGACCGACTTCCGTCTTCTTCAGGTTATCGATCCCGGCATCGACCTCTTTGGCAAGGCGGCTCAACCCATCGCGAATCTCGGCTTCCAGCTGATGCCGTTCCTGGCTGTTCCAGGCCATCGTGAGCGCATCGCGCAGTTTGCGCCCTACTTCAGCGAATTCTGCGGCCACATCGCTGGCGCTGGGGTGAACCTGCTCGTTTTCCGGGATATTGGTCTTCCCATTTCCAGTCATTCTGTTGTTGCTCCTTTTCTCATACTCAAAATCGGTTTCCACTACTGCGATCTTATACGCGCCCAGTACCTCAAAGTTGCACCACACCTTGACATGACTCCCAGGGGATAGGACGCATCATGTAGCGGATAAGATTCTTTGCTTGATTAACCTCGTCACTGCGAGTATGATGTGAAAACAGATTTCAAACATTCGGGAGTGTGATGCAATGAACATCCGGCGAATCTTCATTCTTTTGGCAATAGTAGCCCTGCTTCTTGCAGGGGTCACGACCGCCTTTGCCCAAAATCAAACCTATGTGGTGCAGCCTGGAGATACCCTGTTCAGCATCGCGCGTAGTTTTGGCCTTACCGTGCAGCAGATAGCCGCGGCGAATGGCATCACGAACCCGGCTCTGATCTATGCGGGGCAGGTGCTCGTCATCCCCGGCGGTAGCGGTTCTGGTTCAGAAACCGTCACCTATACTGTTCAGCCCGGCGACACCCTGTTCTTCATTGCACTCCGTTATGGGACAACCGTCAATGCCCTGGCAAACTTAAATGGGCTTACCAACCCGGACGTGCTGTATGTGGGCCAGGTGCTGGTCATTTCTGCTGGAAGTGGTGTGCCACCGACTCAGCCCCCGCCAACCGAGCCGCCTACGACCCAGCCTCCACCTCCAACGGAAAACGTCACCTATGTAGTACAGCCGGGGGATACGCTGGGGCAGATCGCCCTGCGATTTGGAACAACCTATCAGCAGATTGCGCTGCTGAATAACATCAGCAATCCAGATCGAATCTTCCCCGGTCAGACGCTGATCATTCGGCAGGGCACAACGCCGACTCCGCCCCCAACTTCGGAGCCAACCGTAGAACCGACTGCTGAACCTACAACGGAACCGACAGCGGAACCCACCGCAGAGCCGACAGTAGAACCTACTTCGGAGCCGACCACCGAACCAACAGCAGAACCAACCGAAGACCCCGATATTCCGACACCTATTGTTCCCGTAGTCACGGTCCCGGCAAATGCGCCAAATCTGCTGACCAATCCGGGATTTGAAGGGAGTGTTCGCCCGGTGATCTTCGGCGAAGTCAATGTATATGAAAATTGGGAACCGTTCTACTGTGATGAACCCTATACCACCAGCAAGTGCCCGGCCCTGCGCCAGGGATCAGGCAACCCACCCGGCTTGCAAATGGGCCGTCCCGAATACAAGCCCACCGATATTGGGAATCGCGTGCGCAGCGGGTTGACCGCCCAGCAGTGGTTCTGTTTCTGGCGTACCTGCGATGCCGGAGTATTCCAAACCGTCTCCACTACGCCCGGCGCAGTTTGCGAGGCAGGAGCCTACGTACAGTCGTGGAGTGCCAATGGAACCGGGTTTACCTCGGATCTTCAGACCGCCGATCAGCGCGCCAATTCTACATGGTTTGTTCGGGTAGACTCAACGGGAGGAACCAATGCCTTTGCCAACTCTGTTCTGACCAGCAGAGGGTTTGGCTATGGCGATGGAATCTACGACAAGTACGTACGGATCAGCTACACGTTCACTGCCACGAGCACTCAGGCAACCGTGTTCTTTGAGAACCTGCGCATCTGGCCGATTGCCAACAACGATAATTACATCGACGATGCCTACGTTCGCTGCACAAAATAAGTAGAAACTAACCAAAAAAAGGAGAGCAGGCAAAACCTGCTCTCCTTTTTTTGTGCCTGCATTGCTAGAAAGGAGCTTCCCCCTCATCGCTGAGACGCTCAAACCGCAGCAGCACAACCTGGCACGTCGAAGGCTGCACGACATACCGCGCATCCACCCGAAATCCACACACCCAGATAATCGTCTCCCAGGCCGCCCCTGTCACCAGCAGCGGCAGCCGATCCCGCCACGCAGCAGGAATTTTTTCATTGATCATGAAGTCGCTCAGTTTCTGCGTCCCCGGAACACCCTGCGGCTGAAACCGATCTCCGGGGCGGCGAGTACGAAGCGCAAGCGAATCGATCTCCTTCCCCGAAAAGCGATCCGCATCAATCACCGCCTTCCACGGATCATTCAGGATCGCCTCCCATGATGCCCCCTCGCGCGGCCCATCATATCCCTCGACAGTGAATGTCCACTCCGAGGTCACCAGCAAAGACTGCCTCGGCCCCAGCCCCTGAAGTGGACTCACGCTTTCAGGCGCGAGCAACGGCCAATCAGGAGCAGGCAGACGATAATCGCTCCATGCAATTCGCAGCGAATCATACGCAACAGTCAGGCTCACCCCTCCCGGAAAGATCGCCTGCGCCCCCGGATCGCCATTCAGCCCAACCTGTACAGCACTCTCGACATGCTCGAAGCCCAGATTCTCAATACCTCCCACAAGACGCCATATGGCGCGCCGAAGGATGCCCCGCTGCACCGCCAGCGGCAGTGCCTTCCACCGATCTCGATCTAGATGAATCGATCCCTCCGTCTCCTTCACAGCAGTCTCTTTCCACGCCGCCTCCACCTGACCGTCCAACGCATCGAAATCCGCTTGCAGCAGGTGAGCCGTTTGCACTAACTGCTCAGAAAAGCGCGGGTTCACCTCGTAGAGCAGGGGGAGAATCGTATGCCTGACACGATTCCGTAGGAAGCCAACATTCTCATTCGTCTCATCTTCACGAGGAGTCAAACCCTGACTCTCGCAGTAAGCAAGAATTTCGCTGCGTGGGACATCCAGCAGAGGGCGTACGATTATTAGATCAACAGCCGGATCATTCAGCACATGAGACCCGGAGAGCACAGTCACAGGCAGCATCCCCCGCAGCCCCGCCAGCCCCGATCCGCGCAGCAGATGCATCAGCACCGTTTCCGCCTGATCATCCGCCTGATGCGCCACCGCAAGACACGCTGCCCCAACCTCGCGGGCCACCTTACTGAGTGCTGTATACCGGGCCTTCCGCGCCGCTTCTTCCAGCGTGAAACGCCGATCCCGTGCCAGCGCAGGGACATCCATCCGTTCCACCCGATACACAATCCCCCACGTCTGGGCGATCTCTGCCACAAACGCGGCATCCGCATCGGCGGCCTCCCCACGCATCCCATGATGCACATGCACCGCCATTGGCACAATCCCCAACGATTCCCGCGACTGTACAAACAGGTGCAGCAGTGCCAGCGAATCGGCTCCCCCCGAAACGCCTACAACCACCCTCTGACCTTGAGCGATTCCCATCGCCCGGATAACCCTCTGGAAATGACGAACCAGTTTCATAGGTCGGATTATACTATCGTGCTAGGAAATGCCCGGTCAACAGGGGAGCCGTAGATCAAACAGTGGTTGTCATTGGTTTCCCCGGAGGGTACTATCTTCTGGCGATGAAAAACGAACCTCTACACTACCGCCGCCTGGCATTGACGCTGGTAGGCGCGATCTTGCTTGGCCTTGTCCTGCGGGGAGTCCGGGGCGCTGCCGCCTCAGAAGGCGACATCCCGATTCAGCAGGCGGTGACGCCCAGTCCTTCCCCGCAGGGGCAGGTAAATCTACCGACGGCAACCGCTACGACTGTCGGCGGGCCAACCGCCACACCCAGCCGAACCCCAACGCTTACACCCGTGCTCGCCCAGATGGTCGGTGACCCGACCAATTTACGCTCCGGCCCCGGTCTCGATTTTGACATCGTGGCCTCGCTCGATATTGGCACACAGCTTCCACTGATTGGGCGCTGGCTGGGATACGACTGGCTGCTTGTCAAGTGGGATGAAGCGCCGGGCGGTCAGGCATGGGTCTATGCGCCGCTTGTGGTTGTAGTCGGCGATATCACGACCGTGCCAGCGGTGGAGCCGCCCCAACTTCCGACCATTGATCCCACGCAGGCCGTGATTCAAGCAACCGCGACCGTGCTGCTCCAGACCCCCGGCGCAGCAGAGACCGCAACCGCGCAAGCCCTGTTTCTCCCAACCGGAGTCTATACTCAGACGCCCGGCGTGGCTTCGTCCTCCGGTGGCTCTGAGCCAACCTTCACCGTACCTGCTCCGTTAAATCAACCAGATGTGATTGGCTCTCGTGGGGATGGAACGCGAAGCGGCATTCCTCCGGCTGTCATCATTATTTCGCTGGGAGCGATGGGCGTCCTGACCCTGCTTGTCGGTTTGGTGCGCCGTCTGTGATCAGGGATTCGAGCGTAGATCACGATAGCCCAGAGCTTCCATCCACGGGCAAACGATAGGGCCACCGTGCGGGTCGGCCTGAAAGAGATCGGGCAGCCCGTTGTAACCACGAAAGTACCCCACCGGGCCTGTAAGCTGTTCCTCCGCTGCGGGTGATAGTTCAGGATCGCCCACCGCAATCGCATGAATGTGAATCGGCGAATCCGGGTAGAGCGCCCCCTGATCACGCACCCATGCAGCAAAGCCCGCTTCACGCAGCGCGAGGATCAGCACATCCTCTTCTTCATACAGAATATGATGGAAGTCCTGTAGATCACGCAGGGAAAGATCGACCGCCCCACCACCATCATGCGTCCCGAAACTCGCATCCACCCCTATATTGTATGATCCCTGCGTAACCGCCCGCAACAGTTCATGCGTTCCCCCATACAATACTTGCGCCTGTTCCAGCATAGAAACCGTGCGCTGGTTCAACGTGTACCCTCCAGCAACCGCAACGCGCATCATATCGTCAATTGGCTGGCTGCACCCGAATGGAGTAGCTGTCGGGATCGGAGTTTCTGTTGCCGTCGGTTCAGGCGATGGCGAAGGCGTTTCAGTCGCAGCGAGAGTAGGGGACGCCAGCGGAACAGGATCAGGTGATTGCGTGATAACAGCAATAGAGGGAGTTATCGGAGCGTTGCAGGCAATCGCTGCCATGCCTGGCGCAGCCAGGCCAAACACCATCGCCAGCAGACGAAGGTTGCGACGGGCAATCACGAGGGTAGATAGCGTACGACTCTAGCAGGAACCCCTACGACCACCGCATGATCTGGCACATCCGTATTGACGAATGCCCCACCCGTCACCCGCGCGCCAGTGCCGATCTGCACCCGGCTATTGATGCTTGCGCCCATCTCAATCACCACGTTATCCCGCAGGTCTGCATAGCTGGCGACCCGTGCGCCCTGTCCAAGATACACATTGCTCCCCAGAACAGCATCGTGCTCCACGCTGGCTCCAATGTTGATCACACAGTGTCGTCCAACTCGGACGCCCGGCCCTACAATTGCGCCTGCGGCTACGACCGCGCCATCCCCCAGTTGTGCCGTGCGCGACACAATCGCGCGCGGATGAATGGCCGTCACGGGCGGAATCTGCTGCAAATCCAGCACCTGCATCAACCGGACGCGAACCTCCATCAGATCAGGGCCGAGGCCCAGAACCGCATGAAGATCAGGGTTTTCTGCTTGAATCTGTGCGAGGGTATCGTCGTCACCCAGAATAGGTAACGAATAGTGTTCGTCCGTGCTGCGTTCGCTCAACCCAAATGCTTTGTCTATGCATCCCAACAGGTGTAAGTCGGGCCGCAGGGCCAGGATTTCCTGAAGTACCCCGGCATACCCACCAGCACCCAGGATCACAACCGGGATGATTTCGTTAACCACACGGCACCTCCCGGAGCAAGACCCTCCCCCCTGAGGTTGCCCGCACGGGCACGGTGAGGGTCGGGTGTAGTGGAACCATACAGGTGCAGTATCGACTACTCGTCAGCGAGGTCATCCAGATCGAGCGAGTCGAGAAAGTCCTTGAATACACCCAGATCACGCTCTTCGGGCGCATCGGTGACCTCAGGAGCACGACTCTCGATGATGTCCGACTCAGCGTCGATCTCATCTTCCGGTTCAATGCCGGCCTTTTCCATCACCGATTCATCGACGAAGATCGGGACTTTCAGTCGAACAGCGAGGTTGATAGCATCACTCGGTCGCGCATCGATCTCCATCGTCTCGCCGTTAGCCTTGATCTTGACACGCGCATAGTACACATCATGGCTCAGATCATTCACCACAATGTGCTCCACAATTCCACCAAGCTGTGTGATCACATTCTTCAGCAGATCGTGCGTCAGTGGGCGCGTGACCTCTGTACCGGCTAACTCTACCCGCAGCGCATCCGCCTCCGGGGGGCCGATCCAGATCGGAAGGTATCGGCTGGATTCGGTCTCTTTCAGTACCACCACGCGATCCTGAGTCATCAGGCTCACACGAATACTATCAATTTCGACCCTGATCATAACCACTCCCGCTGCGCCTCAAGGATGTAGACGCAGACTTTCAATATCGGTTGCAGTGCAGGCAGACGTCTGCCCCGCATGGTTGAGATTATAGCATACCCTTCAGCGACCCGTATAGCGAACACGAACGAGCACAACAGCACATCTAGCGTCGTGGGGTATCCCCAATACGCAGTGGCAGGATTTCACTCCACGGGCTGAAGTCGTCCCCATCCCCTACGGCCCGGATTCGATAAAACAGCCGCCCGGATCGCCCCCAGCGTGGATTCCAGCGCGTATCATCCGGTTTGACCCGGAACTCTTTTGCGTCGTGAAAGTCTGGATTGTCGGCTTCTTCGATCACGTAAGCCAGCGCGAGAGGCGTCTCCGACCACACCAGATGCGGCCTGTTCCGCGCATCAATATGGCTCAGGTCAAGCACGGGCTTGATCAGAGTAGCTGTTCTGACACGATCAGGGCCGACCGGAGCTTCCTCAATCCTGACAGATTGCTCCGGCTCAATCGCTTCTATAGGAGTCGGTGGCTCATAATCCTGTAGCACCGGTGCAGATGAGTCATCCGGGGCAGACTCTTCTAAGTCAGCGAGATCTTCCTCTGGCTGCGGCGCAGGTGCGATGGCACGATTTTGCGTGCCATTGTGCCCTGCCGCCGGAGTTGGCACAGCGAGTGGTGTCCAGCCGATGACCGGGCCGCCCTGTGTCGGCGGATGAATCGTCTGCGACACAGGCGGCGCTGGCTTTGATGTAGGCGGCACAGAAATCGCAGCAGGCGGTATGTTCACAACGGGCGCGGCTGGCGGCTGGCTGGGTATGACAGGCAGAGCAGGTATCTTGCTCGCCACGACTGGTTCATCCTTCATTGCCGGGGCTGCCGCTGGTTTCGGGGCAGGTGTTACCGCAGGCGGCGGGGAAGCATCTGGCGTCCCTCCCGGCAGCACGATAGGCTTCCAATCGCTCACCACCCGCGAGAGCGATTCGGTGTGATACACATCGCTGATCGCCTCATCCCACGCTTTGAGGGTGGGGCAATCATCCAGCGTCTCCGAGAACCATGCCTGGTCAAAAAGCTCCGCCACAGCAGGAGACAACCCGGTCAGGACTTCCCGCATTAACTCATAGCGCGGCGTGGCCTCCTGCATCGCGTTCTCATCGAAGTAGTGCTCTTCATTCGCTTCCTTGCGGATGCGCGGATCATGCCATCCCGCCATCTCTGCGATCATCACCGCCCCGGCGAATCGATCCGCCGTCAGACCCCACAACCCCTCGTGCGCGGT
>JAHEME010000460.1 GCA_024643825.1 Chloroflexota bacterium
CCTCCTACCGCCTTGTTGACTTTAACCGGGCCACTCTGAACTCCCACCGACCGCTTCGCCCCTTTCATGAGGTGGCGGGCCACCATCCGTACGCGGTGTATCTGACTGTACGAGAAACGCTGCGTGCTGCCTGCCTGATCGACGACGGCATCGGTGGTGAAAATGAGCTTGTTAGGCCGCAACCCTAACCACAGCACGAGTAAACCTGGCAAGAGCACGAAAACGCCACGCCAGTTCTTCGCCATCACAATCAGCAGCACGCCGAACGCCATAAAGACCAGGCCGAGCACGATGCTAATGAGACGGTTTCCCGCTTTGACTACATAGACTTTATCTTCCATAGCAACATTCCTCTGGGTTCTTCAATGTAGGTCTATGGAAGTCGCCGGCCCTCTATCCTTCCTACAGCCATATACCCCGGCATTGAGTATAGTCCTTTTTGTAGCAGCGCAACTGGCCTGTGCGCAGCCTGCTGTCTTGACTCATTCTTAATAGCACAATCCGCCATCACACACGCCAACTGAATACCTGCGGCCCCATGAGTTCTGACCAGCGCTGATAGCTAATCGCCAACCGTTAACCGCGAATTCACGATACAATCCCAGCATAACTCTTCGCACGCCACCCATAGGATTCCGTATGGGCTTCATCATGGATGGCCTCGACGCCGAGGCGTATGACCGCACCTACCGTGACCGCGATCTGGTCAAGCGCATCATCGGCTACTTCCGACCCGAAGCCGGGCGCATGACCCTCGTCTCACTGGCAACCCCCTGATGAGCACGGCGAGGCGGCACGAACTGGTTCTGGATGACGCGACGCACATAGAGATAATTGTTCTCTGTATTGGCTCATTCGCTGGAAAACTATTCCGTTAGCGGTATAATTTAATCAGAGAAGCCGATGCCAATCAACCCGCCAGATCGGGCACTCACCGAGAGCGAACTCAAATCGCTTTTCACCGATCCCCCTGTAAGGCCAGAACGTCCGGTTCCTGCGTATATGTTTGACGAAGGCGCGGATCAAACTGCTTTGCCGATCATGAGGGCTTTGCCAGCGTTCGTCACATCCGTGCAGGCGCAGAATCTCGCGGGTCTTGCCTCGGATTTCCAGGTCCTTGCTCATGCGCGCAGCCTGGGATGCACGTTGATTGTCAACGATAAAACGTTCAAGAAGCACCATGATCGCCTGATGAGCATGGAGCTCGGTCACAGCGGAATTATCTGGCTCAAACGAGGGCTTGCCCCGGAACTACTGGTCTCTTTTGCTGAGAGAATGCAAGAGGTCTCCGAGCAGAAAGGAGTCGCCAACCTTCTCTATGATCAGTTCCTTCGGATGAAGTGAGGAGAAACTATCCTATGGGTACGTACTTACGGACTGTTCAAATCGTGAGTTCGCCAACGATCCTCGATGGCAAACCCTGCATCGAAAACCGTCGAATCTCTGTGCAGCAGGTGGTCGAGCATCATATCTATGAGGGTTGGTCAATCGAGAAGCTCTCCGATGTTCTCGATTTGCGCCCTGCGGAAGTCCATGCGGCGCTGGCCTACTATTACGATCATCGCGAAGAGATCGACAGCGCCATCCTTGAGAATGATTCAGCGTTCGATGCAGAGGATGATGTCCTCAATCAGGATGATCAGCTTCTCGGCATATTGGACGAACTCCTCTCCACGCAGGAAGCCGCACAGCAGTTAGGCATCAGCGAGCGCCGCGTGCGCCAGCTCTGTGAGGATGGCAAACTCCCTGCCCGTAAACTGGGAAGCAACTGGTTTATCCATCCCTCATCCCTCGATCTGGACGAGGTGAAGAATCGTAGATCGGGCCGCCCAGTCAACAAAGCCTCCCAATGAGCGCGGCGAGTTTCGCGGCGGCGGCACGAACTGGTTCTGGATGACGCGCACTTAGCGGACGCAAGTAACGAACGCAGGTAGCAAGCAAAGCATCAGGTTTGTTTAGAGCAGTTCTGCGATATACTTCGCACATCTGTTCACGCCCCATCACAGGATTCCGCATGGGCTTCATCATGGATGGCCTCGACGCCGAGGCATACGACCGCACCTACCGCGACCGTGATCTGGTCAAACGCATCATCACGTACTTCCGGCCCGAAGCCGGGCGCATGATCCTCGTCTCGGTGGCGATCAGCCTTAACTCCCTGATGAGTACGGCCATCCCGATTTACATCTCGCAGAGCCTCGACCGCCTGCAAGCTGACTCCGCTGGCACGAATCTGACGACCATCACGATCATCCTGATCGCCCTCGCCAGCGCCGGATGGGTGTTCAACGCCGTGCGCGGATGGTTCAGCGCCGAGGCGGTGGGCAACGTGGTGCTCAAGCTGCGCGAAGACGCCTTCGATGCCGTGCTCAAGCGCGATCTCTCCTTTTACGATGAGATTCCCTCAGGCAAGATCGTCAGCCGCGTCACGTCCGATACGCAGGCGTTCTCGCAGGTGGTTACGCTCACCGTCGATCTACTAAGCCGCGTCCTGCTGATCGTGCTGCTGGTGGGCTATCTGGCAACCGTCAGCGGGCGTCTGACCCTGATCCTCTTCGCGCTGGCCCCGTTCATTTTTGCGACGGCGCTGGCTTTCCGTAGGATCGCGCGGGAGACGATCACTCAGCAGCGGCGGGTGGCAGCGGTGGTTAGCAGCCACATCCAGGAGACGGTCAGCGGCATCGCCGTCGCCAAGACGTTCCGCAAAGAGCAGACCATCTACGATGAGTTCCTTGGCGTGAACAACCAGTCGTTCTGGATCGGCCTGCGGAGTGGGTTTACGTTCAGCAGCATCTTCCCGATCCTCAGCATTCTGGCGGGCATCGGGACGGCGGCGCTGGTGTACTGGGGCGGATTGCAGGTCTCGCCGGGCGGCATCACCGCCGGGGACTGGTATCTGTTCATTCAGGGGATGGGCCTGTTCTGGTTCCCCCTGACCAGCATCGCCTCGTTCTGGAGTCAGTTTCAGTTGGGGCTGGCGGCAGCTGAGCGAGTATTCGCCCTGCTGGACGCGGAGCCGAAAGTGGTGCAAACCGATCACCTAACGCTGCCAGAGATCAAGGGCGAGATCGTCTTCGACCACATGGACTTTCGCTATAACGAGAACGAACCCGTCCTGATCGACTTCTCAATGACCATCCCGGCAGGCAAGACGGTTGCGCTGGTCGGGCACACCGGGTCGGGTAAGTCGAGCATCGGCAGGCTGATCGCACGGTTCTACGAGTATCAGGGCGGGCGGCTGCTGATCGATGGACACGACATCCGCACGCTCGATCTGGCCGACTACCGCGCCCGACTGGGGATCGTCACGCAGTCGCCGTTTCTCTTCGATGGGACGGCGCTGGCGAACATCCGCTATGGGCAGCCCACCGCCACCGATGAGGAAGTGATCGCAGTAGCGCGGGCTGTAGGGCATGGTGACTGGATCGACAGCCTGCCCAACGGATTAGAGACCGAAGTCGGCGAGCGCGGCGGCAGCCTCTCGATGGGACAGCGACAGCTAGTCGCCCTGGCGCGTGTGCAGTTGGAGAACCCGTCGATCTTCATCCTCGACGAAGCCACCGCCA
>JAHEME010000461.1 GCA_024643825.1 Chloroflexota bacterium
TCGGCTACGTGGCTGGCGTTACATTGACCAACGGAGCGTGTATAGCGCGCAAGGAGTACCCCGGCGGGCTGATCGCCGAGATGGAAGTACAGCTTCCTGCCGTCCTGGGAATCCAGGCAGCCGAAGAGCCGCCACGCTATGTGCCCATCAGTAAGGTCCGCCAGGCGATGAAGACAGCAATCATTGAGGAACAAAGTGTTCCATCCCTCGATGCCGCCGGAGGGCCTGTGATCTCCCGCCTTTTTGTGCCGGAAAGCCAGCAGGCTACGATGATTGAGGGCACAACAGAAGACATCGCTGCCAGGCTTGTGGAAATCTTCGAGGAAGTGGGTGTCCTGTAGGAGAGGGGGCTGAGATGAAGACCGATATCTATGTTTTGATTGAGCATCTTCGCGGTCATGTGCTGGATATTTCGTATACTGCGTTGGCGGCTGCCCGTGTGCTGGCTGAAGGGACGGGTGGCAAAGCTATCGCCGTCCTGCTGGGCCACGATCAGGCGGCGCTTGCTGCCGACCTGGCGGCTGACAATGTTCTCTATGCTGACCACCCTACCCTGGCGGAGTACACCCCGGAAGCCTATGAATCGGTACTGGCCGATCTGATCCGCAGTCATCTGCCGAGGGCCGTGCTGTTCGGTGATACATCGATAGGATCTGAGGTTGCCAGTGTCCTCTCTGCTCGACTGGAGTTGCCGCTCGTGAGCCGCTGCCGGAGCGTTGAGGCAGGGGACGGCACGCTGAGTTTCATCAGCCAGATCTGCGGCGGCAAGCTCCTGGCAGAAGGTAGTTTGCCGGAGCCAACGACTCTAGTTGCGATGACGCCCGGCGGCTATAAGCCCGACCAGGGGCGGAGTACATCGCCACCTCCCGTAGAATCGATCCCGATCCGTATGCTGGAAGGACCATGCATCTCGCTCAGGCAGTACATTGAACCCCAGGCAGGCGATGTCGACATCGTCGCCGAGTCGTTCCTGGTAGCCGTCGGACGTGGAATCCAGAACCAGGACAACGTCGCGCTGGTGGAGGAACTGGCTGAGGCGCTGGGTGGCACGGTATGCGCATCCCGCCCAGTCATCGATCATGGCTGGCTGCCGTCCACCCGGCTTGTGGGGAAATCGGGCAAGGCTGTAAAGCCCACCGTGTATCTTGCACTGGGGATCAGCGGTGCGCCGGAGCATGTCGAAGCCATCACCAGCAGCGATGTTGTCATCGCCATCAATACCGACCCCGCTGCACCGATCTTTTCTGTGGCGAAATACGGCGCAGTGATCGACCTGTTCGACGTTGTTCCGGCATTGATCCGCCATGTAAAGCAGGCTAGACCAGCCTGAGAAAAGGCAGCGCATCATGCCTATCAGAGAAACATTCTGGAATATCCCCCACTGGGCGGAAATCGCACAGTATGTTGGCGGCTTCTTAGCCATCCTCATATGTGCCATTGGGGTTTTCATCCGGGTTCAGCATTGGCGAAAGGGTCAACCTGAGCGTCGTACCGATCATCCCGGCAAGCGGCTGATTTCGATGATTGTGCACTCTGTTGCTCAACCTCGCATCCTGCAGGACACCGTCGCAGGGATCATGCATCTGGCGATCTTCTGGGGTATGGTCGCGCTTCTCGTGGGGACCATACTGGCTACGGCAGACTGGGATGTGACCCATCTCCTCTTCGGATTCCAGTTTCTGGGTGGTACAGCATATGTCGTGTACGAGTTGATTCTGGATATCTTCGGCTTGCTGCTGATCGTCGGTCTTGGGTTGGCAGTGTACCGTCGCTATGTGGCTCGTGTGGCTCGTTTGCAGGCCCAGCCTGTGGCTCGGCTGGCATGGGATGATGTGTACGTGCTGGTTATGCTGATCCTTGTGGCGATCTCAGGCTACCTAATTGAAGGACTCCGTATCGCCGTCATGAGGCCAGCATGGGCCGCATGGTCCCCGGTGGGCAGCGTCGTGGCTGCGCTGTTTCTTGTCACTGGCGATCCAACCAACCGTACGCTGCATGTTGCGATATGGGTTTTCCACGCGACGACTGCCTTTGTCACGATTGCCAGCATTCCCTATACCAAGCTATCGCATCTTGTGATCACACCACTGAATATCTTCTTCCGATCCTTTGAGCCGCCGGGCACGCTGGCTCCTGCACGTCATCACAGCGGCCCTGGAGTGAGTGAGTGGCATGACTTCACATGGAAACAGCTACTCGATTTCGATGCCTGTGTACGTTGCGGGCGCTGCCAGGATCAATGTCCTGCGTATGCCAGCGGATCGGGGGTCTCTCCCAGAAATATGATGATCAAGCTCAGTTCCTACAGGCACGGGTACGATCACCAGGTCGCCTTGCACGGAGGTGCGATGACGGCACAGGAAATCTGGGCCTGCACAACGTGTACAGCCTGTTCGCAGGTCTGCCCCGCGTTCACCGATCTCCCCTCGGCGATTGTCGATATGCGCCGCCATCTGGTCTATGAGGGTCAGATCGATACCCGGCTCCAGGATGCCCTGGACAAACTAGGACGCTATGGGAATTCATTCGGGCAGTCTGAGCGTGCGCGCGCACGCTGGACTCAATCCGTCCAGCCGAGCATCAAAGATGCGTCGAAAGAACCAGTCGAGACTCTATGGTTTGTCGGCGACTATGCTTCCTACAATGCCGGGCTGACCGACATCACGTACATGACTGCGGAAGTGTTCCACAGGGCGGGCCTCGATTTTGGCGTGTTGTTCAGTGGCGAGCGTAACTCTGGCAATGATGTGCGCCGCGTGGGGGAAGAGGGCCTGTTTGAGATGCTGCTCGAAGACAATACGCGAGCATTGAGTGAGGCCACATTCGACCAGATCGTCACCACTGATCCCCACTCGTACAACGCGCTCAAGAATGAGTATCCTGACGAAGCCATCCAGCATCGCCCTGTATTGCACTATGCCGAACTGCTGGACAGGCTGATTGCCTCCGGTCAGTTGCAGTTCTCGAAGCAGCTCAATTACGCCGTGACCTATCATGATCCATGCTACCTGGGCCGCTACAACAACGTCTATGATGCACCGCGTCGGGTCATTGAGGCTACGGGCTGCAAGTTAGTCGAGATGCCGCGCAGCCGTGAGCACGCCCTGTGCTGCGGCGCAGGCGGCGGACGCATCTGGATGGAGGAGGGTCAGGTGAAAGAGCGTCCCAGCGAAGCGCGCATTCGTGAGGCCGCCGGGTTGGATGGAGTGGAAATCCTGGTTACGGCGTGCCCAAAAGACATCACCATGTACCGGGACGCTGTGAAGACTACGGGTTTCGAGGATCAGATCCAGATCAAGGACCTGATCGAGTTGGTCAACGAGGCACTTTAGGCATGGATCGCTGCATCAGGTCGTTCATCAGATCGATTGGGGGCGTGTTATGTGCATCATGATTTCTCCTGAAACGCTGCGCCGCTTCCCCTTCTTCGCCGGACTCGATGCAGCCGCGCTGACCACCCTGGCCATTGAGGGCGAAGAGGTTACCATTCGGAAAGGTGACTGGCTCTTTTATGCGGGTGATGCAGCCGATGCGCTGTATATCGTGGTCAGCGGGGCC
>JAHEME010000462.1 GCA_024643825.1 Chloroflexota bacterium
CGGGGCACTGGTGGCGCTGCGATTTGGGGGCCACCCTGCCACCTGGATGCTGAATCGGCTGCCGGGCGATCTGCGCGAGTCGCCGCGTGTGATGGTGTGGCGGGCTGCTGCGGAAGAGACCGAAACGCTGGCGGCGACCTTTCTGCGAGAGCACCCGGCGGCGCTGGGGGCGGCGCTGATCGTCTCTGTGGTTAGCTGGGCTGCGATCCTCGCGGAGATGTGGCTGGCGGCGGCCTTCCTTGGTACACGGTTGACGCCCTTCGATCTGATCGCGGTGGTGGCTGCTGCCCGCGTCGCCATTCTGCTGCCTTCCCCCGCCGCGCTGGGCACGTTGGAAGCCAGCCAGGTATGGATGTTCGGCGCGTTGGGCCTTGATCCGACGCTCGGCCTGAGCCTCAGCCTGGTGGCACGCATTCGGGATGTGCTGTTTGGGCTGATCGGCGTGTGGTGGGGAGTGATGGGGCTGCGCACGCGGCAGGTTGGCACTTCCGAGCAGTCTGGATAAACTTCGTTGAAAAGAGGCATCCATGCATCATGGATGCTGGATTCACGACAGTTCTTAGCAAGAGGTCTTCATGGAAGACTCAGGCAATCATTCCCATACCCATATGCCGAACAGAATGACGGCACGTATGGGAATCGCGCTGGTGCTGACGCTGGGCTTTGTGGTCGTCGAGGTGCTGGCGGGGCTGCGGGCAAACAGCCTGGCCCTGCTCTCGGATGCGGCGCACAACGTCACGGATGTGATCGCGCTGGGGTTGAGCTGGGTTGCGCTCAAGATCAGCTTCCAACCCGCGAATGATCGCAAGACGTTTGGCTATCACCGGGCGGGGATTCTGGTGGCCCTGGCGAACTCTACCACGCTGGCGGTGATCGCCGTCGGAATTCTGGTAGAGGCTGTCCGGCGTTTGTCCCAGCCCGCCGCCGTTGATTCCAGCCTGCTGATCGGCGTGGGTACGCTGGCTTTTGCGATCAATGCAGGGACTGCCTGGCTGGTTCACAGCGGCAGCCAGAACGATGTGAACCTGCGGAGCGCGTATCTGCACCTGATGGGCGATGTGCTCTCGACTATCGGAGCGGTGGCGGCGGGGATCGCCATCCGCTTCACCGGACTGTACTGGCTCGACCCGCTGGTGAGCTTCCTGATCGGCGGGCTGATCCTGTGGAACGCGTGGGGCATCGTGCGGGAGACGGTCAACATTCTGCTGGAAGGAACCCCGCGCGACATCGACATGGGCAAGATGGTTGAGGCAATGGAGCAGATCGACGGGGTGCAGGACGTGCACGACCTGCATGTGTGGAGCATCACGCGCAGCCTGCGGGCACTCTCGGCGCACATTGTGACCGACAATATCTCGATTCGGGAAGGCGCATCGATCCAGCACAACATTAGCGATCTGGTCAAGAGCGACTACGGGATCGATCATGCCACCTTGCAACTGGAATGCTCCGGCTGCTTCTCCAATGATCTGTACTGCGGAATTGGCGTGCTTGAGGAACAACCACATGAGCATGCGGCCTCTCACTGAACGAATAGGAACCGATATGTTCGTGCCCTCCAAGCGAACCGCAGGCGGTTGGCTGATTCTCTGCGCGATGGGCCTCGCTATGCTCGCGTGTGGCAATGCACCTGAGGCCCCCAACGCACAGGCGACAGTGGCGGCGTTCTATGCGACCATCACCGCCCAGGCGGAATCGGGCGTGCCGTTCCCGACGGTAGCCGCCCCGACCGATCTGCCCGCGACTGAGGCCGCTACCGCCACATTCACGCCCAGCCCCACGCCGCCCGCCAGCCGGGAAGGGAATGGCGTGAATCTGACTATCCAACGCTGCCAGGTGATCATCGGCGTGAATGGCGATGACAGCGACTGGCAAAATGCCCATGCCACGACCTTCCAGCTCAGTTCAACGACATACGGCGAAAATGAGTGGCAGGGGCAGAATGATCTGTTTGGCGAGGCCCAGATGTGCTGGACGGACAGCGCGCTGTATCTGTGGGTGAGCGTCGTGGATGACATTCACGTGCAGACGGAGACGGGTGTTACTTCCTGGAAAGGGGACGAGATCGAGTTCTTCTTCGATGGCGACCTGCGGGGTGATTTCTACGACGACTCGTATGATCGCGATGATACGCAGCTTGGGCTTTCTCCCGGAAACTTTGACAGCATCGCGCCCAATACCGTCGAGTATCGCCCCACGCTGGGGGCCGATACTACCATTGAGATCGCGGCGCGGCGGGCCATCGGGACGGGCGGCAACTACGTGCTGGAAGCGGGAATCCCCTGGGCGATGCTGCGTACGACGCCGGAAACTAATACCAACTATGGATTATGCGTTGCCCTCAGCGACAACGATCACGTCAATGCTGCGCAGCAGGATTCGATGGTGAGTAACTGCACGAACCTGCTAACCCCTGATCCCACGACGTTCGCGACCGTGACTCTTCAGTAGAATCCATCCACCATTTCGCTTTCTGGAAACCAGAGGAGACCGATGTCTGAATTCCCAACGCGCCGCGCGGAGTTTCTCATGGGCGTGCGCGATACCCTTCCATTGATTGCCGGAGCGATCCCGTTCGGGATCATCTTCGGGGCAGTGGCGGCTACCAGCGGACTCACCCCGGCGGCGACGCTGGCAATGTCGGCATTCGTGTTCGCGGGGTCATCGCAGTTCATCGCTGCCGGGCTGGTGGCCCAGCATGTGACGGTGGGCTTCATTATCCTGACCACGTTTGTGGTCAATCTAAGGCACGCGCTGTACAGCGCGAGTCTTGCACCGCACATGCGCCACCTCTCGCAGGCGTGGCTGCTGCCGTTGGGCTTCTGGCTGACGGATGAATCGTTCGCGGTGGTGATCGCTCGCTACACACAGCCTGATAAATCGCCGCATAAACATTGGTACTTCTTTGGTTCGGCGGTGGCGATGTACTCCAACTGGCAGTTATGTACGTTGATCGGCGTGATCGCGGGGCAGGCGATCCCGGATGCGCGCGGCTGGGGGCTGGAATTTGCGATGGTGGTCACGTTCATCGGGCTGGTTGTGCCGATGGTGAAGGATCATCCGATGCTGATTGCAACGCTCGTCGCAGGCGGAACTGCATTGCTGGCGAATGGTCTCCCCAGCAAACTGGGGCTGATGATCGGCGCGCTACTGGGGGTAGCGGCAGGGATTGTGGCAGAAGCGCTCATGAAGCCGGAACCAGTGACCATCCTCGCGGAGGAATCGGTATGAACGAAGTTCTTCTAATCGGCGGCATGGCTGCCGTCACCTTCACGATCCGCTACCCGGTGCTGGCCCTGCTGGGGCGCATCGAGCTTCCGAAGCCCGTTCTACGGGCGCTGCGCTATGTACCCGCTGCTGTGCTGACGGCGATCATTGTGCCCGCTGTACTGATCCCGGATGAGACAGGGATCCGAATTGGGCCGGGCAACAGTATGCTGATCGCGGCGGTGGTGGCGGCGGTGGTTTCCTGGCGGAGCAAGAGTCTGTTGCTGACCATCGTAGTGGGAATGGCGGTGCTGTTCGTGTGGCGGTGGCTGTTCCCCGCCTGAGAAGA
>JAHEME010000463.1 GCA_024643825.1 Chloroflexota bacterium
GACGCGGAGTTCGTGCGTGGGCTGGATGATCACCTAATCGAGCAGCGGCTTGTTGACCTCGGTCAGTTGAAGGGGTTCATCCGCGCCAGGCGGCTGCCAGAATAGCTCGGTGGGGCTGAGGGGCGTGACTGCGACAAAGGCGATCCCGCCATTCGGAGCCACATCAAGGCTGTCGCTATCCATCAGGCCGGAGACGACCTTCTCGATCTCCCCGGTGGCGATGTCTGCGCGGTAGATTTCACGCGTACCGTCGCTATCCACATCGAAGATCGCAGAACGGGAATCGGACGACCAGCGGTAGTGAAGCGGGGATCGATCCATGACATAGCTGAGATCGCGCGGATCGCCGCCCTGCATCGGCAGGATGGCAAGGCGATCAATAGCGGCGGTGTGGTTCTTGCGCGGGGTGCGGAAGTAGAGAATCCATTGACCATCCGGCGACGGCAGCGGATTGGTGTCAGCAAACTCTTCGTTGGTGATCGGCTCCTCGCGGCCTGCTTCCACCTCAATGCGGTAGAGGCTGCTCGTCACCCAGGGTTCATCGTGATCGGGATAGAGGGTGCGATGGGTGAGGATGTGCTTCCCGTCCGGCGTCCACTTCGGCTGGCTGTAATTGGCGTCGGTATCCGTGAGACGGCGGGGCTTCGCTTCCTCCTCAGAGAGACCTTCGGCAGCGGGCATTACATACACCTGACCGAAGCGGTCATCGTTGAATGATGTACCCTCCCGATAGGGAATACGCTTCACCCAGCGCGGGTCCCACCGCTTCTTTTCGTCTTCTTCTTTACGTTCCGCCCGGTGTTTGGCTTCGAGCTTATCGGTCGGAGGAGTGGCTTCTTCACCTGCCGATTCTCTGGCGCGTTCTTCCTCGTTGATCTGCGCGAGGAAGGCAATCTGTGAACCATCGGGCGACCAGTCCGGGGAAGATGCACCGTTCTCCATGCTGGTCAGGGCGCGCGGATCGCCGCCGGGGGCGACCATCCGCAGAAGATAGACCTGGGGTTTCTCCTGACGGGTCGAGGTAAAGGCCAGCATCGAGCCATCCGGCGACCAGCGCGGCTGCGTATCTTTGCCGCCCCGTGTTAGCTGAATGGGCTTTTCGCCAGAGGTGGGAGCCAGCCAGATAGTGCGTTTATAGGCATTCTCCAGCCTATCGATAATTACCTGCACATAGGCGATCCACTCGCCATCGGGACTGACACGGGGGTCTTCGAGGGTTACGATCCGGTAAAGATCGTCGGCCTGTATTGGGCGCTTCGCTGGGGAGGTTGACAATCTAAGCTCCTCTGAAAATGGAATGAGTTGTGCATAGCGAGTCTATCGTTGAGCCTATGCGAGGGCACGGACACAACGGGGGGATCTTGCCACAAAATGCGCGTAAGTCAACCAGCAGTCGGAATGATCGTCTATGCGAACGACCTGAGCCGGGTATAATCCACCAGAGTTTCTTCGTGTTCATTGAGTCGTTATGCCGAAAAAGTTCACCTTTCAGACGATCATCTACGCATTCCTGATCTTTGCTTTTGCTTACGCCATCTATACGTATCGAGGGCAGATCACCGATATTTATGATGTGCTGCGCAATGGCGTGTGGTATTACATCGCGGCGTCGTTCGTCGTACTGTTTGCGGCGGTGTACGTGCAGACCGCCCTGTATGCCAGCATCTACCAGATTTTCGAGGTTCCTTCGGAGAAGAGGCGCATCCTGCCGCTGTACCTCGTGACGCGCTTCGTGACGGTGGCGGCCCCCAGCGGTGGACTCTCTGCATTTGTGCCGTTTCTGCAATATGCGCGGCGCGGAGAAGTGGGCGTCGGCAGGATCATCATCGCCAACATCGTGCGTACCATCCTATGGTACAGCAGCTTCAGCGTGTTTCTCCTGCTCGGATTCATCTATCTGTTCCTGCTGCATGACCTGGCATGGTTTGAGGTCAGCGCCGGGATCGTAATTCTGGTGGCGAACATCGCTCTGATCCTCGCGCTGGTGCTTTCGTGGTTCGCGCCGGATTCACTGGAAAAGATTCTGCGAGCCGCTGCAACTGCTCTTAAGCGGCTGCTGGGGATCGTGAATCGAAAGTCGGCCTTCACGGTCGAACATGCGACCGAGTTTGTGGGTGATCTCAACAGCGCCGTGACACAGATGCGTGTGGTCGGATGGCGGAGCCTGTTCGTCCCGGTTGGCTACGCATTTTTGAACGAGGGGTTGAACTTACTCAACCTGTTCCTGATCGCGCTGGCCTTTGACCTCCCGCTGAACTTCGGGATTCTGGTCACGACCTACAGCATCAGCATCCTTTTTTTCATTGTCTCGCCAACACCGGGGGGATTGGGATTTGTAGAAGGGGCCATGATCCTGGTGATGACTACGCTGGATGTGCCGCAGGATCAGGCTGCTGTAGTCACGCTGGCGTATCGAGGGATCAGTTTCTGGTTCCCGTTTGTATTGGGGTTCATTGCGCTCCGATGGGCGCGAGCGCACCCGGAACCCGATGATGTCGAAGCGGGGACAGAAGCTTTATCCGAGGTGGCGAACTCCGTGCCGCAGTAGCAATCTTTGCCCTACCTATGGATCGAGAACTAACCTACCTACCTGGTTGCTCCCTGTACGATTTTCAGCAAGTCTTGCTCCAATGACAGGGTGGCAGGGTTTTCGATGATCCTGCCAAGCTCCCGCCCACCTTCCCGATCATAGACGATGAACGTCGGAATACGGACGATCCCCAGCGCCGCTTTGCGATCCGGGTTGGCGTCGCTGTCAAAGACCTCCCATGTCCAGCCGGGGAGGGCCTCCGCGATACGCGCCATGCGTGGGATGTTGCGAATGCAATCGCCACAGGTGTAGCGGCTGGGAGTCACCACATGGGCCGAGGGCCGTGCCGCCCTCACCTGCGCGATGATCGTCTGATCTGGCGCATGAGCTTCGTAGAGTTGATAGAAGCCTGCATCGGCTTCGATGTACTGATGTAAGGCCGTGTTGGGATGTGAAGTTTCCATAGCATGCTACCCATCGCTTAGGAAGATACCCGGCGACGCAGCGCACGCCGGGCGATCACGCCGATCACAATCGCCTGCACCAGCGCCCCCCCGAACATCAGGGCAAAAGCATCGACCCAGAACGGCTCCGGATACAATCGAATGAGCGTGTCCGAGGTAGGGAAAATCCAGGTATTGCCCTGAAAAAACAGCCCGTGAAACTGAGTGAACAGCCAATCAAATGCCAGTGCGGTCGCCGCGATCCCGGCGACTAAGAGCAGCACCGTGAACACGCTGCCATCAAACAAAGCGTGCCACAACCTCCCCCGCCCTTCCCGACTGGACGCCAGCAGCCCGACGGCCAGTATGTTCACCGCCAACAGACTGAAGCCAAATCGCACCAGTTTCTGCGTCACCAGCTTGACATCGTGCATGTGGGAGAGTTCGCGCTCGTTGAAGGCGGGTGAACCATCGGGCAGTTGCAGGTCGCCCAGAAACTCAATGCCCTGATTGTTGAATAGATACGCCAACCCCAGCGGCCCCAGGTACAGGCGATCTTCGGTGGTGAAGCCATACTGAT
>JAHEME010000464.1 GCA_024643825.1 Chloroflexota bacterium
TCAATCCTCCTGCCCTTTGCCCTTGTTGAATCCCCGATTCCCCGCTATCTTTAGCGCGCATCATTTTGAAATCCTCGTCTCTTCAGAGGCTTCCACTCACACGTTGGAGCAAACCCAATGGCAGACAAGAAAAAGTCATTTCTCATCACCGGGGGATCAGGCTTCCTCGGTATTAACCTCGTACGCTATTTGCTGGAACGCGGTCACAAAGTCAGCTCCATCGATTTCGCCGAGTTCGACTACCCGGAGCGCGACCAGATCACCATCTTCCTCAACGACATCCGCGACCGCGAGGCCGTAGATCGTGCGATGGAAGGAATCGATATCGTCATTCACACAGCGGCGGCCCTCCCCCTGTACAAGAAAGAAGACATCTTCTCCACCGATATTGACGGCACGCGCAACATCGTTGAGTCGGCGCTGGCGCACGGCGTCGAGCGCATGATCCACATCTCGTCTACGGCAGTGTATGGCATTCCCGATCACCACCCGCTGTTCGAAACCGATGAACGCTTTGGCGTAGGCCCATATGGGATCGCCAAAGTCGAAGCCGAAAACGTGTGCTTCGAGTTCCGTGATAAGCTCTGCGTCCCCGTGATCCGCCCCAAGTCATTCATTGGCCCGGAGCGTCTGGGCGTGTTCGCCCTGTTCTACGATTGGGCGCAGGACGGCAAGAACTTCCCCATCCTCGGCAAGGGCAACAATCCCTACCAGTACCTTGATGTGGAGGACCTGTGCGACGCTATCTACCTGACCGCCACCGTGCCCCCTGATGTCGCCAACGATACCTTCAACATCGGTGCGAAGGAGTACGGCACGCCGCGCTCCGACTTCCAGGCGGTGCTCGATTATGCTGGCAAAGGTCGCCGGATTATCTCGCTTCCCGTCGGGCCTGCCGTGTTCATCCTGCGAATGTTGGAGGCAGTCGGTCTCTCCCCCCTCTACAAGTGGATTTACGAGACCGTTGACAAAGAGTCCTTCGTCAGCATCGAGAAGGCCGAGCAGAAGTTAGGCTACTCCCCGAAGTTCTCCAACGTCGATGCGCTCAAGCGCAACTACGATTGGTACATGGCGAACAAGCAGTCCTTTGAAAACAAAAGTGGAGTCAGCCACCGCGTCCCCTGGAGTCAGGGCATCCTGCGGCTGGCGAAGATCTTCTTCTAGCGGGTAGAGGCCCAGCCTATGAATCAGGATCAGGAATTGCGCAAACAGCTAGTCAATCTGCTGAGTGTGCGGCAGGCGCATATGACCTTCGAGGATGCCGTCGCTGACTTCCCGCCGGATCACATCAACTCCCGCGCGACGAATGTGACCTACACCTTCTGGCATCTGCTGGAACATCTGCGGCTTGCTCAGTGGGACATCCTCGATTACATCCGCAACCCGAACTACGTCTGGCAGAAGTGGCCGGAGAGTTACTGGCCTGCCGAAGATGCGACCACCGATCTCGTTGGCTGGGATCACTCCATCGAGCAGTTCCTCGCGGATCGTCAGTCGTTAGTGGAGATCGTCCAGGACCCCGCTACCGACCTCTACGCGCAGATACCCCACGGCTCCGAGGGCCACAACGTCCTGCGTGAGATCGAGGTGATCGGCGCGCACAACGCCTATCATGCAGGCGAACTTGGGATTCTGCGTCAGGTGATGGGCCTGTGGCCCGCGAATCGCTGATACAGTTCTCTGGTTGCGGTTCAGCCCGCACGAGTGTTCAGAATCTGAAACTGAGCTGAGTACAAAAGCCCCCTCTTCCGGTACGGAGAGGGGGTTGGGGGTGAGGTAGCAACTCAATAAATCCCGTACCTCCAGCATAGAACGTTACCGCGCCAGCAGCCGCTTGGCCTGCTCGCGTGAGATGCGTGTGATCGTCATCGAGGCAAACGCCGCGATCAGTCCCTGAGCCTCGTCACGCCGCGCGATCAGCCGCTGCTCACGCGTGGCCCACGTTCCCTTCATCTGATGCACGATCAGCGAGGCCGGGGTACGAATCTCCAGCGCCGTCTCTGCCGCCGACTCCTGCCGCAGTACAGTTTTTAGTGCGGTGATCAGCGTATCATACGCGGCCTCGTGCGTCGTCATCCGACCGCCAAACTCCAGATGCGTAACCGTTCGTTGTTGGTTCTTGAGAATCGCAAAGACGCCATAGCCGCCGCCATCCGAGGCGCGGCTGCTGCCATCAAATACCAGTACAAGATTGCTCATAGAATTCTCTTCAGTCATGTAGGATGTACGCAGGTGAACACAAACGTAGGGGCGAGAGGCCTCTCGCCCTCGCCCCGATACGAAGGAACAGGGAAGTGCGTAAGTCCTGTCATTCAGGTAAATCCCGACCATCGCGTATTCTACCACACACAAAAAAGGCCCCGGACGCCCGGAGCCTTTTCCCATACTCGAAGACATTCTAGGCGGCAGGCCGCCAGGGAGTTGGCATCTCCTCGTCCATCTCATTCAATGCTGTGAACCGTAGGAAGGCCCGTTCCGCAGGCGAGATGATCGGCGGGTAGCTGGTCTCATCGTCCGCTTCCAGAATACGATAGCCCTCTTTGATGTAGCTCCGTACCGTGCTGGTACTCACGCCCATTTCTTCGGCGGCAAGCTCTGCCGGAAGCCCTTCCAGCACGCACAACCACAGGGCCTGCTCGATGCGCGGAGTCAGCCGTGGATAGTGGCGGCGTGATGGCAGTACTGTGAGGCCCTTCCCCTGATCCCGGTCGGTCAGCAGATTGGCGACATCCTCTGTGACCACGAAGGTGCGCAGCAGCGCGAAGCGCACGGCTCCTGCAATCCCCATCCCCACCTGATCGCGGGTCAGGAACGCGCGCGCGCCCGCCTTCTGTGCGATCAGGGCCGAGGCTCCATCCGGCTTCGAGGCCAGGCAGATCACGCTCACTGTCTCCATATGATGGCGGATGGTGCGGATCAACCCTCCCAGATCGGCGGGGCTGGTCGCAAGCCCGGCGTCCACGGTCACCGTGTTCAGGCGTGGATCTTCTGGATCGGCGGCTAGTGCCGTGATCATCTCATGCACCGATCCAGCCGTCCCGATCACCTTGGTGCGCCTATCCCAGCTTAGATAACTGGAAATCGCTTGCCGGGCATACACGTCACGCTCTACTACATAAATCCGAACCCCAACCTGCTGCCACATCTCCTCGTTCTCCGTAGTATCTGCTCATCAAAGAAAGCAAAATTCCGCCCACAGCAATCGAACGGAACTGGCGTCGATAAGGTGGAACCTGGACGAGCACACAGGCAACCACATCAATAGTTATACCCCAGATTCCGAGGGGATTGTGACCAGATTCTGACATTCACCTGACATCGCTCGCGCTTTTTTCCGCGAGTACGATCCGCCCGGATACAGTTGGATTGCTCCCTTCTCCCACCAGGTTCAGACTCCGATAGTTTTTGCGACTCAAATAGAGTTGAGGATGATTTGCTCCCTTCTCCCGCCGGGAGAAGGGTCGGGGATGAGGGGGATACTCAAAAAGTCGGGCATCTCCAGAACTGCCCCCGGATCATCCCCCAGACATTGTTATAATCATCC
>JAHEME010000465.1:0-2438 GCA_024643825.1 Chloroflexota bacterium
GGAGGATGGTTCGTTCCTGGTCCTTCAATTTCTGGGGTTTGTTGCCCTGCCGAAGCAGAGCCGAACTTTGCTTTCGCAAAGCCCGCACGTTCCTGTCACGTCTGTGATTGTTAAGGTGCAGAGGGAAACAAAAACCGCCTTGTTTCTTCCCTCATAGGCGGTGGGCAATAATGCACAAATCTAGCTGTGTGCTTATTGTATCAACTGCGACCCACCTCCTGTTGGTAATTTACACCGGGAAATAGTTTTCCCCGACGCATGGGGCAGTATAGCATGAACCGGGGAGTCGTGCAAAATTTCGATCTGGGCATCTTACTGGAGAGCGAATGCGCAGAGGAATCGCCATTGCGCACAGATTGGTTGAAGCCAGGTCTCAGGCTGGCTGCGAAACCTCTTCTGGAGAAGTGACTACAGGAATCCGCAGCCGGAAACTGGCTCCCTCATTGGGCTGGCTCTCTACTTCTACCTTACCCTGATGCAGCATGGTGACATGCCGTACAATCGCGAGGCCCGCACCTGATCCCTGCTGTTCATTTTTCTTCCGATTAATCTGGTAAAATGGATCAAAGAGAAGATCGATCTCTTCTTCGGGGATGCCTATTCCGTGATCCGTGACAGAGATCACCAGTTCTTCCTGTTCCACATCGGCATGAACATGAACGCTGGAATTCTGCTTCTTTGGAGAGAATTTGATGGCATTATCGATCAACTGTTTGATCGCAGCCTTCAAATACACCTCATCCGCCAGTATGGATGGAATGCTGCTATTCGACTGATAGACCACTTCAACGCCTTGCTCCGCCGCCTTGTGACTCAGTTCATCAATGATGCGGGGAACCAGGAACTGCATATCCTGGATCATGGTACGGCGCGTTGTATAGATGTTATTGCCAAACCCGCTTTCCAACTCGGCCAGGATCAGAAAATTTTCGATCAGGGCGGTCAAGCGGTCGCTGCCTGAGATGATCCCATCGCGAAGTTGAGACATCTCCGGGTTAGAGGCGAATGCGGGGGTAGACAGCAGAAGATCAGAATAGGCCACGATATAGCTTAACGGGGTGCGGAACTCGTGGTGGAGCACCATCAAAATCTGCTGACGGAGCGAGTCTATCCGCTGCTCCTGCCATTGCACCCGCTGCTCGTGACGGATCAGGGTGGACTTCACCGAGACCAACAGATCGCCAAAATCAAAGGGTTTTGTGATGTAATCCTCAACACCCAACAGCTTGCCGTAGCTGATATCTTCCTTCTGGCCTTTGGCGGTCAGGAAGATAAAGGGAATCAACAACCACTCCTGGTGGCTGCGCAAGGATGTCAGGAACTGATATCCATCCATATTGGGCATACGGATGTCCGAGATCACCAGGTCAGGGGGCCTGACCATCTCGCCAAGGACGCGCAGTGCATCCATGCCATCGACACCACATGAGACGTGGTAGCCTTCGATCTCCAGCAGATCGCGCATGCCACTGAGCAGATAGGTATCATCTTCTACAAGCAAAATGTGTGCATCATTCAAGGAGATCGCTCCAACAGCCCATGATTGCACCTCAGTATACCATAGCTATTCGTCATGATGAATCACGATTTTGTTATGGCAGTCAGATCGAACTCTCTGTGGATGGGCGACTCGTGGTAGAATACAGTCAGCCTTATGACGAGAATCATCCACCCTGTTCTGACCCCGGTATTGTGCATGAATCACCTATGGACTCCCTGGCGCATGTCTTATTTGCAAAACGATTCCAATGACCCTGGCGAAGGCTGCATCTTCTGCCGTAAGGCCAATGGCTCTGATGATGCCGCCGAACACGTACTGCACCGAGGTCAGCATGTGTTTGTTACCCTGAACTTATATCCGTATAACAACGGGCATTTGATGGTTGTCCCCTATACGCATGCGGCCCGTCTCGTCGATCTGAGCGACGAGGCGGCGGCAGAGATCATGAGGATCACGCAGCAGGCGATTCGTGTGCTGCGCACCGCGTACAATCCACAGGGATTCAACATCGGGATGAATATCGGATCGGCAGCCGGGGCCGGGATTGCCGAACATCTGCATCAACACATTGTGCCCCGCTGGTCGGGCGATACGAACTACATGACCGTGCTCGGCAGCACCCGCACGATCCCGGAATGGATCGACGAAACGTATCAGCGACTTTCCCCCCTCTGGCATCAGATTGCAGGCACGAATAAGGAGCCATCATGAGCAGCAACGGACATCAAGACGCTGTAATTCTAAGCGGCGTTCGCACACCAACGGGCAAATTCCTGGGGGCATTGTCGTCTCTCTCAGCGACCGACCTCGGCGGCATCGCCGTGCGCGAATCCGTCCAGCGGGCAGGGATTGCGCCCGAAACAGTGCAAGAAGTCATTCTGGGGAATGTCGTCTCAGCGGGGGTCGGGCAGGCCCCGGCAAGGCAGGCGGCCCTGCG
>JAHEME010000465.1:2448-3544 GCA_024643825.1 Chloroflexota bacterium
CTTCCCGCCACCGTCGGGGCATTGACGATCAACAAGGTATGCGGCTCCGGGCTGAAGGCCGTGATGCTCGCTTCGAGCGCGATCCGTGCCGGGGATGGCGACCTGTTCGTCGCGGGGGGCATGGAGAGTATGAGTCAGGCTCCGCATCTGGTGCGCGGAATCCGCGAGGGTACGAAGTACGGGAACATGGAACTGCTCGATGCCAACATTGTCGATGGGCTGTACTGCGCCGTCGAATGCTGGATGATGGGCGACGCCGCCGACTTCATCGCCACCGAGTTTGAAGTCACCCGCCAGCAGATGGACGAATTCGCGCTGACCAGCCATCAGAAGGCGGTCGCCGCCATCGATGCGGGGCGATTCAAGAATGAGATCGTCCCGGTCGAAGTACGCCAGCGCAAAGACACGATCACCGTCGATACCGACGAGCCGCCGCGCCGGGATACTTCGTTAGAAGCCCTCGCCAAACTTCCCCCGGCATTTGCGAAGGACGGCGCAGTGACAGCGGGCAATGCCCCCAGCCTGAACGATGGGGCCGCCGCGCTGGTGATCGCCAGCCGCGCCTACGCGGAACAGAACGGTCGCCAGCCGATGGCGCGTATCGTCGCCTACGGGCATGCGGCCGTTGACCCCCGATGGATTTTCTCGGCCCCCGCCAGGGCCATCCCCCTGGTCTTGGAGAAAGCGGGCTGGTCGCTGGAGGATGTCGATCTGTTCGAAGTGAATGAAGCCTTCGCCGCGCAGGTGCTCGCCAATGGGCGCGACCTCGAACAGCAGGGCTTCGCATGGGATTGGAGCAAGGCCAACGTGAACGGCGGCGCGATTGCATTGGGCCATCCCCTGGGAGCCAGCGGCGCGCGCGTGCTGGTGACGCTCCTGTATGCGCTGCAAGATCGCGGCCTCAAACGCGGCATGGCGGCGCTGTGCCTCGGCGGTGGCGAAGCTGTGGCGATGGCCGTTGAGATCGAATAAGAATCAAAGAATCGCTTTGCTGAGGAGCGTGGTTCGCCACGCTCCTTTTTTTGTGGTTCAGACTCCAACAGTTCTGAGACTCTCAAACCGAGTGGAGTCTGACTTTCTCCCCTCTCCCACCGGG
>JAHEME010000466.1 GCA_024643825.1 Chloroflexota bacterium
GAGCTATGGATTTCTGACACAATTCCTGCGGGAACGTAGAGAATCCGCAGTTTGAGTCCATTCGTGACCCGTGTATAATGACCCTATGGCATTAAACTAATCTTATATTCTATTGGTACCGCCTGCTCACAACACACCTGAGAGGGTTCCTGTGACCGATCAAGAACGTAAAGAGACGATACTGGTCATCGACCACGATCCCGATGAACTGGCTTTTCTTGCCGAATCCGTGCTTGCCCCCTTTGGCTTTCACGTAGAATCGGCGGAAGATGGCAGCATCGGGCTGCAAATGGCTCTGAATAACAATCCCGATGTACTTCTCCTTGATCTGGAGCTTGGCGCCCTCAGTGGGCACGATCTGCTGGCAGCGTTGAGTGCCCAGGCGGTGGAACTCCCCGTCATCATCCTTGCCAACAAAGGGGAAGAACGCGCTGCCCTCGATGCCTTCCGTCTGGGAGCCCGCGACTATTTGAGCCGCCCGGTGCGGGAAGCCGAACTCATCCAGGTCATTGAGCGTGTGCTCCAAGAGGTTCGCATCCGCCACGAACGAGAGACGCTCATCCGGGAAGTACAGCACGCCGCCGAAGCATCCGACAGCCATCTGCGCGAACTCAAAACGCTGATGGGGATCGGCAAATCTGTCGCGGCCCTGAGTACCACCTCGGAAGTTTTCGACCGTGTTCTCCGTGCCGCGCTTCAATTGACACACGGCGAATCTACCGGGCTGTTCCTGACTGCTCCAGAAGGCGGCGGGATGATCCTTGAAGATGGCTTGAACATGAGCCGCAATCTGGTCGAAGGAATCGGTCAGCAGGTTCAAGATGATCTGGCCGCTCTGGTCTTGAATTCTCAGGAGCCTTATCTGGGCAGCGGCGCGGGTCTGGAACAGCTTCACCCCGCCCAGCAGGGGGCTGTTTCAGTGATTTATGCTCCCCTTGTGGTTCAGGGTCAGGGGATTGGCGTGCTGTGGGTCGCCAACTCCCGCGTGATCTTTGAACCCTATCTGCGCGACATCGTATCTGCTCTCTCCGACTATGCCGCTATCGCTCTCAGCAACGCACGAGCCTTGGAAGGCATGCAAGCACGTATGCAGGAAGACGCGCTGACGGATGATCGGCTGGAACAGGCTGTTCAAGAACCGGAGAGCGATGCATACGATTCCATGTACGATGACCTGGATATGCCCGCAGGCACGAGTTCGATGGCAGAGGATCAAACCAGCACGCTGATCCCCGAACTGCGCCGTCCACTCACAGAGTTACTGGGCAATATGAATCTGTTTCGTACTGGCGAGATGGGGCCGCTCGGCGCAGGCCAGCAGGCCGCTGTGGATGTGATGCACCGCCAGCTTGACTCGCTGGTTTCTCGGTTGGACGAACTCACCCCCCCTGATGGCGAACTGTGAATAAAAACACTCCTGAGCGCATCCTGATTGTCGATGACAGTCTTGAGATGCGAAATTTCATTTCAAATGTACTTACTACTGAAGCGGGTTACTCCGTCAGCGTTGCCCGCAGTGGGCATGAAGGGGTTGAGATCACGATCCAGGAATCACCCGATCTGATCATCACCGACTATTCCATGCCAGAAATGAGCGGCCTGGAAATGCTGGAAGAACTGCGCCGCCGCGAGCAGACCATGCCCGCCATCCTGATGACGGCGGAAGGCTCGGAGGATATTGCGGTTCGCGCCCTGCGCGCCGGGGTGATGGATTACTTCGTCAAGCCCTTCGATCCTTTTGAGATGAAAGAGGCAGCCACGCGGGTGTTGGCCGCTTCCCGCATTGGAGCCACCCGCACGAGTGTCTCCGATCAGCGTAATATGCAGGCCCTCAACGCCCTGATCGCAGTGGGGCGTTCTGTAACTGCTCTGCTTGATCTCGAATCCATCCTGACACGCATTGTTGAGGCGGCTGTGTTTATCTCCGGTGCCGAAGAAGGCACCCTGATGCTGCTCGACCGGACGACGGGCGATCTGTATGTGCGGGCCTCCAAGAACATCGAAGAGGGTCTGCGAAGCATGCGTCTGCGCGTGGTAGATAGTCTTGCGGGCAAAGTCGTTAGTTCTGGCGATCCGTTATACGTTGAAGGCGGAACGCCTCAGAAGATCAAGACCTCCTACCTCGTTCGCAGCCTGATCTATGTACCGTTAAAAGTGGCAGATCGTGTGATCGGCGTTCTCGGTGTTCATAACCGAAGTGGGGCCTCCCCCTTGGGGAAAGATATTCTTGCCAGCATGACGGCGCTGGCCGACTATGCCTCCATCGCCATCGTCAATGCGGAATTATACTCAGAAGCCGATTCAGAGAGAGCAAGGTTCAGCAAGATTCTGAATCAGATTCAGGATGGCGTTCTACTGGTAGATGGGCACGACCGCGTGGCCCTGTGCAACCCCGTAGCCCGCGATCTACTGGACCAGGCAGGCAATGATTTCATCGGGCAGCGCCTGGTCAACCTGACCTCCAATCGCCAACTGCTCGACCTCCTGGAGGATAGCAAGAACCGTACCACACGCCCATTGCACGGTGATGTGAGCCACAGTGGGAAGATATTCAACGCCCATGTCAGCGAAATCCCCGGATTAGGGCGTGCAGTCGTCATGCAGGATATCACCGAGTTGAAGGAACTTGATCGTATCAAGAGCGAACTGGTGCTGATGGTCTCTCACGACCTGCGGTCACCGCTGACAGCCATCCTGAGCTATACCGAACTTATGGGCCGCGTTGGGGAGTTGAACGAGCAGCAAAAAGAATTCACGAAACAGGCGCGCATCAGCGTGGAGTCGATCACTACCCTGATCAACGATCTGCTTGACCTGGGCAAGATCGAAGCCCGTGTGGATCGCGAGCGTGAAGAAGTGGATATGGGCGAACTGGCAGGTCAGGCAGTTCGGATTGTGAAGCAGCAGGCGGAACTCAAGAAACAAATCATTACCGTGAATACCAGAGAGGGCGTCCCGACTGTCATGGGAAATGCGCTTCAACTGCGGCAGGTTTTCACCAACCTGCTTGATAACGCCATCAAGTATTCGGGCGTAGGTGGTGCAATTGGCCTCCACCTATTTGGGGAAGCGGAGTCGGTCATTGTAGTGATTTCAGATGATGGCATCGGGATCTCCCCGGAAGATCAGCCACATATCTTCGACCGCTTCTACCGCGTCAAGGAAGTCACCCAGACGCATACCGGGACTGGCCTGGGGCTGAACATCGTCAAATCCATCGTTGATTTGCACAGTGGTCGGGTCTGGGTGCAGAGCACACCCGGCAAAGGAACCACCTTTACCATCGTGCTGCCTGCCTTCACTGCATCGAACCTTGAACAGGAAGCCATCACGAACGCATGATAATCCTTCATAAAGGGTCTGGCAGGTTCTTTCGGATGGCACATTCAGACGCTGGCGGTGGAGAGACGGGGCCTTCCGCCGATTTCGAGGAACCCGCCTCATGGGTTGTTGTGTTGACCCTATATGGCGATCCGGTGACGGAGCGCATCGCCGTCTCCCGGCTGGCGGATGAAGGCATCGCGTCTCGCGTTCGCCGCGAA
>JAHEME010000467.1 GCA_024643825.1 Chloroflexota bacterium
GGTTTCTCTGCGATTGACGAACACGTATGGACCGCGCCAGCTACTCGCCCATAATCGGCAGGGATTCATTGCGTGGTTCATTCGAAAGGCACTGCTGGGAGAAGAGATCCAGCTCTTTGGGGATGGAAACCAACTGCGGGATATGTGTTATGTAGATGATGCGGTCAATGCGCTGCTGACCGCCGGGGCGAACGATGCGGCTCTCGGTCAAATCTATAACATTGGGGGGCCGCGTCCGGTGTCGCTGAAGGAGATCGCCGAGACGCTGGTTAGACTGACCAGGCAAGGTTCGATCACGACGATCCCCTTCCCACCAGAACGCAAGCCGATTGACATTGGCGACTTTTATACCGATTACGCCAAGATCACGGGCGATCTTGGGTGGAGGCCAGAGGTCGAATTGGAAGAGGGGCTGCGGCGAACGCTGGCGTTTTATGGGGAACATCGGGAGCATTATTTGTAGGGTACTGGCTTCGTCCGAGCGATAAGTCGCCCGGCAGTAGAGCAACCTTCGGTTGCTAGCGCTATGCAACTCCGCCCCCAAAAAGGGCTGAAAGCCCCTTGAAAATAGTTTCTATCACCTGCGGTGGATGAAATAGAAGAAAGCATCCAGTAAAAGGCTATGAACATTCCATTTAATGATCTACGGCGTGATGTTGCGGCGCTGCGAGAAGAGATCGACGCCGCGATTGCGCGGGTGCTGGATCGAGGTTACTTCATCCTGGGGCCGGAGGGAAGAGCCTTTGAGGAGGTGTTTGCGAAGATGGTCGGTGTGGCGGATGCCTTCGGCGTGGGCAATGGCACGGACGGGATTCAGATCGCGTTGATGGCGTTGGGAAGTGGCGCGGGGGATGAGGTCATTTGCCCGGCGCTGACGGCGGCCCCGACTGCCCTGGCGATCCGGGCGATTGGGGCTGTACCTGTATTTGCGGACATTGACCCGGCTACATACACGCTCGACCCGGCGCGGCTGCATGAGTGCATCACGGAGAAAACACGGACAATCGTGCCGGTTCATCTGTATGGATTGCCAGCCAACATGCCGGAGATTCTGCGCATCGCGGAAGCACACGAGATCGCGGTGCTCGAAGACTGCGCTCAGGCGCACGGGGCCACTATTGATGGCAAGGTCGCTGGGAGTATGGCTCCGATTGCGGCGTTCAGCTTTTACCCGACCAAAAACCTAGGGGCGTATGGTGATGGAGGGCTGGTTGCTACGCGAGATAGCGAACTGGCTGCGAAGGTCGCCAAGATTCGCGATCTGGGGCAATCGGCGCGGTACGTGCATGAGGTTCAGGGGCTGAACAGTCGACTTGATGAACTCCAGGCGGCGATTTTGCAGGTCAAGCTGGTGCATCTGGAAGAACAGAATGAAGCGAGGCGTCAGCGTGCGGGATGGTATCGAGAGATGCTAGAGGATGTGCCGGAGCTTACCTTGCCAGTGGAGCCAGTGGGGTATCGTCATATTTACCATCTTTTCGTGGTGCGCCACCCCCGGCGGGACGCGCTGCAGGCATATCTGAAGGATCGGGGGATCGGGACGGATGTTCATTATCCGATGCCGCTGAATCAGCAGCATGTGTTTTCGGGCAGCCGCACAGCAACGGGTGGAACACCTATAGCTGACGAGGCTGTGCGGACAATCCTCAGCCTGCCGATGTTCCCCGGCTTGACGCAAGAGGAAGTTCACACCGTTGGACAGGCGATCCGGGAATTCGCAGGGTAAACGTCGATTTTGCGTGCTTTGCGCCACCGGGTAGAGGCGGGTAAAATCCCCGCGAGACCCAGCCGGGTTGAACCTGTGACCCCTGTGAGTGGCATATGGGTCGCTTGTTACCCCCTGGTAGGAGGATGTTATGGCTAGACAAAAAAACCGTATTGGTACACGCATCACCGCAATTAGCGTCTTGCTGCTGACCCTCATGGCACTTGCGCTGCCTGCTGTTGCGCAAAGTGAGGGGCAGATCGGTGGGATTGTTTATATCGACAAGAACGCCAATGGTATCCGCGAGGAAGGCGAAGAGGGTCTCGGTGATGTAGAGGTCACGTTTGACTCCGGTGGGTGGAGCACTACGTTGAACACGGCGAATAACGGAGCGTTCAGTCTGGCGGCGAACCCGGCGACGTGGGCGGTCAGCGTGAAAGCACCGGCAGGATACTCTGCGCCGAAGACCAGCGTTCAGGTTTCGATAGAGAATCCGGGCGATGCGGTGACGAATGTTGAGTTCGCACTGGTTCCCGTAGAAGAATCCGCGACCGGAGACGCTGGTGAAGTGCTGCCAGCAGGCGGCGCGCCGATCTCTGGGACGGTGGTCATCGGTGGGTTGTTTGGTGTACTGCTGATCGGGATCGCCCTAGTGGTCGTAGGCCAAACGCGGAGTAAGCAAGCTCCTCATCAATAACCCCTGATGGGCCATCATTCTTTATGAATCGCAACCTTCATCAGCGCCCTACCTCTCGGACACTCGATCCGATCACAGCAGTTGGGGCGCTGATTGCGCTTGTCGCGGCAACGGCGTTGATCACGTATGCTCTGCTGACCGTGCCGGGCAAGCTTGCAGCGTCTGGTGGGCCGCCGGAAGAATTCCTGGCAGCGGCGACACGACAGGCGAATCTGGTGGCGGTTTCTTCGACCTCCACAGAAGTTCCCCTCGATGCAACTGAAGAATCGAACCTGGACCAAAGTCCAACATCGACCGTTAGCACGGAGGATGTTAGTGGAGCAGCAGAACTGGCTGTCGGGCCAGCGCCGACGACCAACCCGTATGGGGATTGGCCGTTTTCGGGGGATGCGGATTACTGGCTGACGATCCAGGCGATTCATCTGGAAGCGCCAATCATCGCGTTCCTGCCCTGGGATCGTGAGATCGATGGAGCTACCGTATTGCGGCTGCCCGTGCCGAACTCGTTTGCGGTCTCATGGGATCAGCGGTCAGCGGAGCCGGGGTTCGCGGGGAACACGATCATCAGTGGGCACAGCAACGCTTATGGCGGCGTATTTGGCGATCTGGATCAACTGCCCTATGGCGCGGAAATTGCCGTGTGGAGCCGCCTGGGAGTGTTTTCTTATTATGTCTCCTCGATCACGTACATCGAGGAGAAAGATCAGCCGTTGGACGTTCGGCTGCAAAACGCGCGGAACTGGCTGGGGCCAAGCAGCGATACGCGCGTGACCTTGATCACCTGCTGGCCCCACAGCGATAGCAGCCAGCGGCTGATTGTGGTGGCTACCCGCTGACGAAATCCCCGACAAGAATCAACCAAATATCCTGCGAGAACCTGCTATTCGTAAGGTCAAAAGCGGACGCGTTCATGGTAGGATCAGAATCAGAGAACGTGTGATTCTAACCCGGAGGTTGATCGATGCGTGCGTTTGTTCTCCTCAAAGTAAAGCCGAATGAGACCACAGAATTGATGAGCCGTCTGCAGGAGCAGGAGTGCATCCGAGAGGCAAGCCTGATCCACGGGCCTTATGACTGCCTGGCAGAAGTGGAAGCGAAATCGCTGCCAGAAATCAACGAGGCGGTCGTTGCAATCCGTA
>JAHEME010000468.1 GCA_024643825.1 Chloroflexota bacterium
CCCTTCAGAATACTCACTGCCAGGATTGATAGACAGAGTCCTGCCCAACTTCGCATTCACCTCTTCAATCCTATCATTGCCAAGCTCATGTAGCAGGCAACATCGGAATCCTTGAACTTGTGTTCAGCGAATCTCATCATTCCGGCAGTCATTTGAACATCACGCACTAGCGTTTGCGATAGCGAGTTGCCTCTGCTTGGTTATGTCGCACCTGCGATCAAGGAGATGAGCGCCATACGAACCGGGACGCCGTTGGCTGCCTGACGGAAGTAGGCCGCTCCCTCATACGAATCGACCTCCGCTGCGATCTCATCTACACGCGGCAGAGGATGCATGAGGATCACCCCGGATCGGGCTGCTTTGACCAGATCAAGATCCACTACATACGCCCCTTTGACGGCCTCATAATCCGCAGGATTCTCAAACCGCTCCTTCTGGATGCGTGTGATGTACAACACATCACTTTCGGCGGCTGCTTCGGCAAGGTCTTCGGTCTCCACGACTCTGACATCATGCTTTCGCAGCGCATCGGTGACATAGGCTGGCATGGCAAGCGACCGGGGCGACACCAGGGTGAGATGGTTCCCCAGCAACGCCAGCACCGGGGCGAGCGAATGAACTGTACGCCCGTTCTTTAAGTCGCCGACCAGGGTGACGTTCAAACCAGTCAACGTGCCGCGTTCCTGGCGGATCGTAAAAAGATCCAGCAACGCCTGCGTTGGATGCTGCCCGGTTCCGTCTCCCCCGTTGATCACGGGTATGTCCGCGCCGCCCGCCAATTCCTCGGCACTACCTTCGCGCGGGTGGCGGATGACGGCGACATCCGCATAGGACTCGATCATCTTTCCAGTGTCATGCAGCGTTTCCCCTTTGGCCGCGCTGCTGGTCGTCATGGCGCTGGCAACAGAGAGCACTTTACCACCCAGGCGCAGCATGGCGCTTTCAAAAGAAAGGCGGGTGCGCGTAGAAGGTTCATAGAACAGCGTAGCCAGCACGCGGCCCGCCATCGTATCCAGCCTGTCATGGTTCTTCAGATGCTCCGCAAACTGCCCGGCAGTGTTCAGGATATGATGGATTTCATCCACGGTGAATTGGTCGGCACGAAGGATGTCCCGACCGCCAAGATCCAGCATGCTGCGCCTCCGATCAGGTATAGAGGGAGTCAGTAGATGTAGTGAGAAAGCGTCCCGTTCCCGGATCAGCTTTTAGTTCACCGTTCTCAACGATGACCTTTCCGCGCTGCATCGTCAGGATAGGCGCGCCGATCACTTCTCGACCTTCATAGAGTGTGTAGGGCGCGTTGGAGTGCTGGGAGTTGTGGGAAAGCGTGTGGCGCTTATCGGGGTCCCAGATCACAAGGTCGGCGTCGGAGCCAGGCCGGAGACTGCCTTTCTGCGGATACAGCCCCAGAACGCGAGCCGGGTTTTCTGACATGACCTGCACCAGCCGCGATACAGGGAAGTGACCGCCGTGAACCCCGCCGTCATACAGCAGATTCGGCATGGTCTCAATCTGTGGCGATCCATAGGCGGCATCGAAGAAATCATCGTCCGGCTTTTTATCCTTGGGCGCATGGTCACTGCCTACCGTGTCCAGTGTGCCGTCGGCAAGAGCGTCCCACAGAGCGGCGTTGTCTTCCGCTGTTCGCAGTGGTGGACCTATCTTGGCTATTGCCCCCTGCTCAAGTGTGGTCTGATGGGTGAGGGTCAGATACTGCGGGCAGGTTTCCGCCCATACCCGCCAGCCACGTGCCTTCGCTTCCCGGATGGGGCCGAGCACGGGCGCGGCGCTGACATGTACGATGTAGATCGGGCATCCGGCCACCTGCGCCAACGATATAGCCCGGTTGGTTGCCTCGGCCTCCAGCAGCGCGGGCCGCATATCCATGAACCGCTCACGCGGGGACTGGCCCTCGCGCAGATATTTATCTTCCAGATAATCCGTCGCCAGACCATTCTCGCAGTGAACCATGATCAGCCCGTGATGATCCGCGACCACGTCCATCAGGGCCAGCATGTGATAATCGTCGGTCATCCACTTTAGCTTGGCATAGGTCATGAAGACCTTGTAGGAAGTGATGCCCATCTCGAAGGCTTGTGGCACGTATTCCAGTTGATTTTCTACATCGAACATGCCTGCGTGCATGCTGAAATCGAGCACGGATTTGGCCTCACCCTCGTCGCGGAACGCTTCCAGCGTGCCGATGAAAGGCATGCCGGGCCGGACGTAGGCGAAATGTACCATCGTGGTGATGCCACCGAAAGCCGCCGATATGGAGGTCGCGCCCAGGTCATCCATATAAACCGGGTGGACGTGCACGTCAATCGCGCCCGGTAGGATGAGCTTCCCATTCGCGTTGATGATCCGTGCGCCGGCTGCTTCCAGATGCTTTGCAAGCGCGGCTACCTGCTCGCCTCGAATTCCAATATCAAGCTCCGCTACACCGTCCCCGCTTACAACCTGTCCACCTTGAATAATGATGTCGAAAGGCTGGTCTGACACGGTTCCCTCCCACCCCGTTCGGGGTGATGGTCTCAATCGGTAATTTCGTTTTCTGCTGATGCCATCACAATTTTCTCGGCAGTGATGGGCAGATCGCGGATACGCACATGGATCGCGTCGGCCACCGCATTGGCTATGGCCGGGGCAACCGGGCTTAAGCTCGGTTCGCCGATGCCCTTGGCTCCAAAAGGCCCCAGTCCGGTTCCCGACTCCAGGATGATCGCCTGAGTCTCGCCGGTGTCTTCTGCGGTTGGCATCAGGTATTCCGCCAGTGTGGGCGTCTTCAGAACGCCATCCTGATAAATCACATTTTCGGTTAGTGCGTATCCCATCCCCATCGCTGCGCTACCCTCGATCTGCCCGGCGACCGCATGGGGATTGATGGCTCGCCCAACATCATGTGCTCCCACACTCTTGAGCATGGTCACTTCGCCAGTCTCGGTATCCACAGCGATTTCTACCGCATGAGCACCGAAGGTGTAATCCGGGAAGATGTTGGCTTGAAGATTCATGAAGTCTGGTTTGTCGCGGAAGGGAGCGCGGAACATCGCCAGCTTGCCGCGCGGGATGCCCTCGGCAGCACACACCGCCGCCAGTTTGTTCAGTTCGATGAACTGTGATGGATCGTCACGAACGAAGACCATGCTCTCCGCCATGTCCAACTGATCAGGCGGCACTTCGAGGTGCATAGACGCTCGATCCAGGAAGGTCTGGCGCACTTCAGTGGCGGAGGTCAGAACCGCATTGCCGGACATATAGAGCTGGCGGGTAGCGGTGGTTGTCCCACTCAGGGGGGTCACCGCCGAGTCGGTATGATAGATCCGTACCTGTTCCAGGGGCACGCCCAGCACCTCGGCAGCGATCTGGCACAGGGAGGATATCTGCCCGCCGCCTATATCCGGCACACCGGAGCGGACGACAACGCTGCCATCCAGTTCGACGCCCACCCATGCTTCTGATGTATCATGCATCCACGTAATGCGCCCGTAGCTTTGCATGTAGGTAGCTACCCCACGCCCGATCTTGATATGAT